>NZ_JBHJQP010000020.1:0-59418 GCF_042262625.1 Streptomyces sp. NPDC056347
GCAAAAACGTCCGCTCTGAAGTGCACGCCAGAGCAGCCTTGAGATGCATTCATCCCCGGCGTGAACGCCAGGGCTTTCTGCAAGAGTCCCGGTAAGCCATGTCTTCCTCTCCATCGGTGCTGGTCATGGCCATGGTAGGAGGCGGCCTGTGATCCTTTCGGACAGAACGGTGAGGGGAATGTGACGAAAGAGCTGCGGTCCGGTCACTTCCCATGCTATGGAAGGCCGGACCGCACATACTGACGCCCCGTCAGGACGGCGGCATCAGAACGGTGTCGATGAGATTGATGTGACCGTTCGCGGTCTCGATGTCGCCACAGGTGATGGTGGCGGTGCCGTTGACCTTGTACTGCTCGCCGGAGCCCGTGGTCGTGAGCTTGGACCCCTCGACGGTGGTGAAGGACCCCTTGGCGAGGTCGGTGCGGGTGAGGGACTTGTCGACCACGTGGTACTCGAGTGCCTTCTTGAGCTGGCCGGTGTTCTTCATCAGCGAGTCGAGCTGGGTCTTGGAGAGCTTGCCGAAGGCCGCGTCGGTCGGGGCGAACACCGTGACGTGCTTGGTGTCGTTCAGCTTCTTGTCCAGACCGGCCTTCTTCAGGGCGTCGTGGAACTTGGAGAGGTCCTTGCTGCCGGCGATGGCGTCGCCCGTCTTCTTCTTGGCGGCCTCGGCGGCACTGCCCTTGCCCGAGGTGGGCAGGGCCGAGCAGCCGGTCCCGAAGGTCTTGGGCGAGTGGGCGGGCGTCGGCGAGGCGTCGGCGGAGGCCAGCGGTGCCGTACCGGCC
This sequence comes from Streptomyces sp. NPDC056347, assembly GCF_042262625.1. NCBI lineage: Bacteria > Bacillati > Actinomycetota > Actinomycetes > Kitasatosporales > Streptomycetaceae > Streptomyces > Streptomyces sp. NPDC056347. The sequence goes on from NZ_JBHJQP010000020.1 coordinate 783, forward strand.
AGGATCAGCGGCAGGGCGGCGGCTGCGGCGACGAGGGCGTGCGAACGGCGGATCTGCATGACGGTGGACCCTTCTGGAGGGGTCGGGTGGAGGTGGCGCCCGGTACGCCGTCCGTCACGTCCCGTATGCGTACGGCGGGGCGGGCGGCGCTGCGGGGAGTCCGCACGGCCCGGCCGCGGGACGGCGCTTCGGGCCTCTTCCCCTCGGGCCCGTGGTGCCCGGCCGCTCGTCGGGCCGGGGCGTGGCGCGCACCTTCACCAGGTTGGCAGCCCTCCCCGGGGACCGCATCCCGGGCGGGCCCGCGCCCGGTTCCCGCAAGGTGGCCTCAGGAGGCGTCCTCCGGCCGGGTCACGTCGATCAGGCGGCACACCGTCTCGATGTCTATCTTCACCTGGGCGATCGACGCCCGCCCCGACAGCCAGGTGATCAGTGCCGAGTGCCAGGTGTGCTCGATGACCCGGACCGCGGAGAGCTGCTCCGGCGTCGGGTCCTCCAGCTCCATCGCGTCCAGGATGATCGCCGTCGTGATCCGCGAGACGGTGTCCACCTCCGGGCTGACGCTGCGGTCCGCGAAGGTCAGCGCCCGCACCATCGCGTCCGCCAGGTGCGGCTCGCGCTGGAGCGCGCGGAACGCCCGCATCAGCGTGTCCGCGACCCGCTGTGCCGGGGCCTGCCCGGCCGGTGGGCGCTGGTGCAGCGTGGCGTGCAGGTGCTGGAGCTGGTCCTGCATGGTGGCGACCAGTAGATGGATCTTGGACGGGAAGTAGCGGTACAGCGTGCCCAGGGCGACCCCGGCGTCCTCCGCGACCTCGCGCATCTGCACCGCCTCGAACCCGCCCCGGCCGGCGAGCCGGGCGCTGGCGTGCAGGATGCGGCGGCGACGGGCCTCCTGGCGTTCGGTCAGGGGCGGCGAGGCAGGCCTGGCTTCCGCTGTCATGTGTCCCCGTCCCCATCCCTGGCTTCTGTCCGCGACCGGCGGGAGACGCTATCGGTCCCCGGGGGCGCACAGCATGCCAGCGCGCCCGGTCGTGGCGCGAATCACCTGATCCGGCCGTTGCACCGACGCTACCTGCCGGTAGATTCGTAGCTCATTGAACGATCCAGTCTGAAACTTGTTCTAGATTAGCGCGAGCGGCTACGCTCCGGCAGAAACGCAGTGATGAAGGGGGCCGGGTGTGACCGCTGAGGCCATAGAATCGGGCCCCCGCACAGGCGGCGGGTCCGGTGACCGCCCGTTGCGCATCGCGCTCCTCACCTACAAGGGCAATCCTTTCTGCGGCGGCCAGGGCGTCTACGTACGCCACCTCTCCCGCGAACTCGCCCGGCTCGGCCACCACGTCGAGGTGATCGGCGCCCAGCCCTACCCGGTGCTCGACGAGGGCGTCCCGCTCACCGAGCTGCCCAGCCTGGACCTCTACCGCCAGCCCGATCCCTTCCGCACCCCGGGCCGCGGTGAGTACCGGGACTGGATCGACCTGGCCGAGGTCGCCACCATGTGGACCGGCGGCTTCCCCGAACCGCTCACCTTCAGCCTGCGCGCCCGCCGCCATCTCGCCGCCCGGCGCGGCGAGTTCGACGTCGTCCACGACAACCAGACGCTCGGCTACGGGCTGCTGGCCGACCTCGGCGCCCCGCTCGTCACCACGATCCACCACCCCATCACCGTCGACCGTCAGCTGGAGCTCGACGCCGCGGCGGACCGCCGCCGCCGGGCCTCGGTGCGCCGCTGGTACGCCTTCACCCGCATGCAGAAGCGGGTCGCCCGCCGGCTGCCCTCGGTACTCACCGTCTCCGGCTCCTCCCGGCAGGAGATCGTCGACCACCTCGGGGTACGCCCGGACCGCATCCACGTCGTGCACATCGGCGCGGACACCGACCTCTGGTCGCCCGACCCCTCGGTCGCCGAGGTGCCCGGCCGGATCGTCACCACCTCCAGCGCCGACGTACCGCTCAAGGGCCTGGTCCACCTCGTCGAGGCGCTCGCCAAGCTCCGCGCCGGCAACCCGCGGGCGCACCTCGTCGTCGTCGGCAGGCGGGCCGAGGACGGGCCGGTCGCCCGGGCCATCGAACGGCACGGCCTCGGCGACGCCGTCGAGTTCGTCAAGGGCATCACCGACGCCGAGCTCGTCGACCTCGTGCGCGGCGCCCAGATCGCCTGCGTCCCCTCCCTGTACGAGGGCTTCTCGCTGCCCGCCGCCGAGGCCATGGCCACCGGCACCCCGCTCGTCGCCACCACCGGCGGCGCCATCCCCGAGGTCGCCGGCCCCGACGGCGAGACCTGCCTGGCGGTCCCGCCCGCCGACGCCGGTGCCCTGGCCGACGCGCTCGGCCGGCTGCTCGGCGACGCGGAGCTGCGCGCCCGGCTCGGCGCCGCGGGCCGTGACCGGGTGCTCGCCCGCTTCACCTGGAAGCAGGCCGCCATCGGCACCGCCGCCCTGTACCGCGAGGCGATCGCCGCCCGCTCCGGCGGCCGTCGCTGACCCGGCCCCGTACCGCCCGCCCACCCCGACCCACCCCCTCGACCGCGAAAGCAGGCACCCGTGCTGACCGTGGACTTCACCCGCTTCCCGCTCGCCGCAGGTGACCGAGTGCTCGACCTGGGCTGCGGCGCCGGACGCCACGCCTTCGAGTGCTACCGGCGCGGCGCCCAGGTCGTGGCCCTCGACCGCAACGGCGAGGAGATCCGCGAGGTCGCCAAGTGGTTCGCGGCGATGAAGGAGGCCGGGGAGGCCCCCGCGGGCGCCACCGCCACCGCGATGGAGGGCGACGCGCTCAACCTGCCGTTCCCCGACGCCTCCTTCGACGTCGTGATCATCTCCGAGGTGATGGAGCACATCCCCGACGACAAGGGCGTCCTCGCCGAGATGGTCCGGGTCCTCAGGCCCGGCGGCCGGATCGCGATCACCGTCCCGCGCTACGGCCCCGAGAAGGTCTGCTGGACGCTCTCCGACGCCTACCACGAGGTCGAGGGCGGCCACATCCGCATCTACCGGGCCGACGAGCTCCTCGGTAAGATGCGCGGCGCCGGGCTCAAGCCGTACGGCACCCACCACGCCCACGCCCTGCACTCGCCCTACTGGTGGCTCAAGTGCGCCTTCGGAGTGGACAACGACAAGGCGTTGCCGGTGCGCGCGTACCACAAGCTGCTGGTCTGGGACATCATGAAGAAGCCCGCGGTCACCCGGGTCACCGAGCAGCTGCTCAACCCCGTCGTCGGCAAGAGCTTCGTCGCGTACGCGACCAAGCCCCACCTCCCCGCGGCCGCCGCCCAGGACCCGACCGAGGCCGAGGCGTGACCGTACCCGAGCAGACCGAACACCTCGTCCTGCCCGGCGTCCTCACTGCCGAGCAGGCCACCGAGACCGTCGCCGCGCTCCTCGCCGCGCAGCGCGAGGACGGCGCCCTGCCCTGGTTCCGCGGCCACCACCTCGACCCCTGGGACCACACCGAGGCCGCCATGGCCCTGGACGCGGCCGGTGAGCACGGGGCCGCCGCCCGCGCCTACGACTGGCTGGCCCGGCACCAGAACCCGGACGGCTCCTGGTACGCCGCCTACGACGACGGGGACCCGGACCGGCCCACCGACCGCTCGCTGGAGTCCAACTTCTGCGCGTACGTGGCCGTCGGCGTCTGGCACCACTACCTCGCCACCGGCGACGACGCCTTCGTCGACCGGATGTGGCCGACCGTCTACGCCGCCGTCGAGTTCGTCCTCGGGCTCCAGCGGCCCGGCGGCCAGATCGGCTGGAAGCGCGAGCCCGACGGCACCCCCGTCCACGACGCGCTGCTGACCGGCTGCTCCTCCGTCCACCACGCGCTGCGCTGCGCCCTGGCCCTGGCCGAGCGCCGCGAGGAACCCCAGCCGGACTGGGAGCTGGCCGCCGGGGCGCTGGCCCACGCGATCCGCGAGCATCCGGAACGCTTCCTGGACAAGAGCCGCTACTCGATGGACTGGTACTACCCGGTCCTCGGCGGCGCGATCACCGGCGAGGCCGCCAAGGAGCGCATCGACGCCGGCTGGGACCGCTTCGTGGTCCCCGGCCTCGGGGTGCGCTGCGTCGTGCCCAACCCCTGGGTGACCGGCGGCGAGAGCTGCGAACTCGCCCTGGCGCTCTGGGCGGTGGGGGAGTCCGACCGGGCGCTGGAGATCCTCCAGTCGGTCCAGCACCTGCGCGCCGAGGGCGGTATGTACTGGACGGGGTACGTCTTCGAGGGCGACCGGGCCTTCTGGCCCCAGGAGCTCACCACCTGGACGGCCGGTTCCCTGCTCCTCGCGGTGGCCGCGCTCGGCGGACACGAGGCGACCACGGCGGTCTTCGGCGGCGAACACCTCCCGCGCGGCCTGGAGCCGGACTGCTGCCGCTGAGCCGGGTCCGGCGACCCGGACGGCCGTCCCGCACCGGTCCCGGCGGCGTACGGGGAAGCGGCGCGCGTTCCACCGCTTCCCCGCGCCGACGCCTACCTTCGCGCGGACACGCCTACGCCGGGGTGCTGAGCACGGCGTACAGGGCGTAGAGCACTACGGGGAGCGCACCCACGAGCCCTGTCACGGCCGCGATCGCCGAAGGCAGTCGCCTGTTGGACCTCAGTGACCTGATGAGGTATCCGACCAGTACGAAATAGGCCAGAGTGACCACGACTCCGGCCCACAACATGGGTGCACTGATTGATTGCATGACAATGCTCGTTCTCCCTATGACGGTGCCCAGTCCGGATCTGCTGCGCGGACCAACAGGCAGGCCATAGGCGGCCCTTGGCAGGGGCCGACCCGTCCGCCGTCCGTAGCAACGGGACGACGGTAGCTCAAAGTCACTTGACCGAGCTAGAGTTGGCGGAAATCGCAGCACGAATCGATCGGCCGTCACGCCGGGCGGGCAGGGCCCGGGATGCCACTCCCGGGGGCCCTGCCTCGGCGCAGCCCCGGACTGGGCAAGTCACAGAGTGCGATGCGTCGATGGTCGCAGATGTCGATAAACGATCCATACACGTCTGCTAAACGACTTGGTAGGCTGCCGAAAGGGGGGCAGCCATGGACGTCGTGCGACAGGTGCTGGAGCATCGTCCCGTCGCGTCGTCCGGGAGCGCGGCGCCCGAGGGCGTGGCGGCACTGCGTTTCAGCGTACTCGGCCCGGTGCGCGTGTGGCGGGGAACCGAGGCACTGCCGACCGGATCGCCACAGCAGCGTGGCCTGTTGACCGCCCTGCTGCTGCGCGACGGCAGCACGGCGACCGCGGCCGAGCTGATCGACGCGTTGTGGGGCGACGAGCCCCCGTCGCAGGGGCTGGCCGCCGTACGGACCTATGCCTCCCGGCTGCGCAAGATCCTTGACCCCGGTGTCCTGGTCAGCGAATCGGGCGGCTACGCGATCCGCGGCCTGCCCGACGGATCCTTGGACCTGACGGTGGCGCTGGACCTCGTGGATCTCGCGGAGCGGGCCAGGGCCGACGGGGAGCCGGGCCGGGCGCGTGATCTGCTCCGTGAGGCACTGGCCCTGTGGGACGGCGAGTCGCTGTCGGGGGTGCCGGGCCCGTACGCGGAATCCCAGCGCGGCCGTCTGGAGGAGTGGCGCCTGCAACTGATCGAGTTCCGGCTGGACATGGAGCTCGTGCAGGGCCACCACGCGGAAGTCGTCTCGGAACTCACGTCGCTGACGGCCGCGCATCCGCTGCGGGAGCGGCTGCGGGAGCTGCTGATGCTGGCGTTGTACCGCAGCGGCCGCCAGGCGGAGGCGCTCGCGGTGTACGCCGACACCCGGCGGCTGCTGGCGGACGAGCTGGGTGTGGACCCCCGCCCCGAGCTGACGGAGCTGCAGCACCGGATCCTGCGGGCGGACCCGACCTTGGCGGAGCCTGCCGCTCCGGAGCCCGCCTCGCCGGTGGTCCCCGTCCGTCCCGCCCAACTCCCGGCCACGGTGCCCGACTTCACGGGTCATGCGGCGTGCGTGGAGGAGCTGGGGGAGGTGCTGGCATCGGCCAACGGCCGGGTCATGGCGGTCGCGGCGCTGTCGGGAATCGCGGGCGTCGGCAAGACGACGCTGGCGGTCCACGTCGCTCACCGGGCACGCCGGGAGTTCCCCGACGGCCAGCTCTACATCGATCTCCAGGGCCCGCAGGCGAGAGGGGCGGAGCCCGGGACGGTCCTGGGTTCCTTCCTGCGCGCCCTGGGTACGCCGGACGCGGCGATCCCCGACTCCCTGGAGGACAGGGCGGCGCTGTACCGCTCGGTCCTGAACGGCCGGCGGGTGCTGGTGCTCCTGGACAACGCGCGTGACGCCGCACAGGTGAGGCCGCTGCTGCCGGGCGCGGAGGGATGCGCCGCGCTGATCACGTCCAGGGGGAACCTGGGCGACCTGGCGGGTGCCCATCTGGTGGACGTGGACGTGCTGAGTCCGGCGGAGGCACTGCGCCTGTTCACGAGGATCGTCGGCAGCGAACGTGTCGCCCGCGAGCGCACGGCGGCGCTCGACGTCGTGGCCGCGTGCGGATTCCTGCCCCTGGCGATCAGGATCGCGGCGGCGCGGATGGCGGTGCGGCGGACCTGGACCGTTTCGGTACTGGCCGCGAAGCTGGCGGACGAGCGGCGGCGACTGGACGAGCTGCAGGCCGGGGACCTGGCGGTGAAGGCCGTCTTCGAGGTGGTCTACGGGCAGCTGGAGCCCGCGCAGGCACGCGCGTTCCGTCTGCTGGGACTGGCCGACGGACCGGACATCTCCCTGTCGGCCGCCGCGTCCGTGCTTGGCCGTTCCGAGGACGACACCGAGGAGCTTCTGGAGGCCCTCGTCGACACGTCGATGGTGGAGTCGGCGGCACCGGGCCGTTACCGGTACCACGACCTGCTCCGCCTCTACGCACGTGGCTGTGCCGAGAGGGACGAGGAGGCGCCCGGCGAGCGGGCGGCGGCCCTGTCCCGGCTGCTCGACTTCTACCTGGCCACCGCGGTGGGTGTGTACGCGCTGGAGCGGCCCGGCGACCGCCTGATCGAACACCTGGCGCCGACCGAGGGCGACGGGCTGGTCTTCGCCGACCGCTCCGAGGCGCGGGACTGGCTGTTCGGTGAGGCGAGGGGACTGCTGTCCGCGGCCCGGCAGGCCGCCCGGACGGGCGAGTCGCGCAAGGCGGCCGATCTGCTGCTCGCGGTGCGGGACCTCGCCGAGTCCGGCAGCGAGTTCACGCGCTACGAGTCGGTGGCCACGGCCCTGCTGGACGCCGCCGTGGCCGCCGGTGACGAGCGGACCGAAGGTCGGGTGCGGGCGGCGCTCGCCCATCTGTACCTCCTCGTGGGCCGGTTCCGGGAGGCGGACCACGAAGCGGGTGAGGCGGTGCGGCTCGGCGGTGCGACTGGCGACTCCTGGACCACGGGCGACGCGCTCAACAGCAGAGGCGTCATCGCGCTCTACCAGAACCGGCACGGGGACGCGGAGGCCCATCTCTCCCGGGCCGTCGAGTACTTCCGCGCGCTGGGCGACCGCCCCGGCGAGGCCGCCGCCCTGGTCAACCTCTCGCGCGTGCACCTCGCGACCGGCCGGACCGCGAGCGCCATCGCGCTGACACGGCGGGGCATCGACATCCACGACGCCATGGGCAGCGCCCTGCGCGGCGCCAACGGCCGCTACGCGCTCGCCCTGGCCCTCACCCGGAGCGGTGAGCTGGACGCCGCGCGCGCATGCCTCCACGAGGCGCTGGACGTCTTCCGGGACAGTCGCCAGAGGTTGTGGGAGGGCATGGGCCTGTTCCGGCTGGCCGAGGTCGACCTCGCCGCGCGGCACTTCGCAAAGGCTGCGGCCCACGCGGAGGAGGCGCTGGTCACGCTGGACGGAATCGGCGGGGAGTGGCGTCGGGGCACGGTGCTGACCGTGCTTGGCCACGCGCTGTCGGAACTGGGCCAGACCGGCCGTGCGGTCGCTTCGTGGAACGAGGCGCTCGACATCTACGAGCGGCTGAACGCCGCGGAGGCCGAGACCGTGCGCGCGTTGCTCCTCGAAAGGCAGCCGTGCCGGACGCACGGGGGCGCCTGATCCGGGGCGGAACCCCGGCCGGCGCGGGACCCGGACGGCCCGCCCCGGGTGGCACCGGCCCGCGGGCCGGGTGAGCCTGGCCGGAGGTGGCCGGCAGCGGCCACCCGTCGTGGGGCCGCCCCGAGGCCCCGGCCAGGGAGGCCCGCCGTGCCCAGTTCCGCCGCGACCGGTCCGGCGCCGGTCCGCCGTCTGTTCGTACCGCTGCTGCTGTCCGGCACCCTGCTCGTGGGGGCCACCGCCTGCGGCGGGAGCGGCGGCGGCAGCGCGAGCGGTTCCGCCTCGCCGAGCGCCACCTCGTCCGCCCAGGCGCAGAAGTTCGCCAAGACCCGGTTCGTCACCAACGCGGGGCTCGCGGCGGGGGCGGCGTACCAGTGGATCGTGAAGCCGTACCGCGCGGGCAAGTTCAAGAAGGGTGCGGACGGGCGGACCTTCGCCCTGGTCAAGGCCGGGCTCGCGGGCGGTTTCACCTACAACCGGCTGAAGGCGGCGACGGACAACGCCAAGGGCGATCCGCTGCTCTCCAAGGCGGTCGCCCCGCTGACCGCGGGCATCGAATCGCTCAAGGGCCTCGGCAGCAAGCTCCGCAACGGCCAGGCGGGCGCGGGCGACATCGGCACCTTCGAGAGCGTGATCAACGGCATCAAGTCGGCCGGCAGCAGCGCGGGCGCCGAGGTGAAGGACAAGGTGCCGACCACCGCTCAACTCGGCGGATAATCACGGGTGTTCAACGCTCCGTCATGCTTAGGGTACGGGTATGAGCTCACTCACGCACGACCGCTACTGCGACGAGATCATCAGCCGGACCGAAGCCTTCCGGGCCGCACTCCGCGGCGCCGACCTCTCCGCCACCGTGCCGACCTGCCCCGACTGGGACCTGCGCGCACTCGCCCACCACGTGGGCCGGGCCCATCGCTGGGTCGGCGAGATCGTACGCACCCGCTCCACCGACGTCATCCAGCCGGATGCGGTGCCGAACGGCTCCCCAGCGAGCGAGGACGCCGCCGCGCTGGACGCCTGGCTGGCCGAGGGCGCGGAGGCGACCGCCGAGGCGCTGCGGGCCGCGGGCACGGAGGTGAAGGTGTGGTCCTGGGCCTGGGAGGGCAGCACGGGATTCTGGGCGCGCCGGATGGCCCACGAGACGATCGTCCACCACGCCGACGCCGCGATCACCGCCGGGACCGGGTTCGAGGTGGACCCGGAGCTGGCCGCCGACACGATCGAGGAGTGGCTCCAGATCGTCGACTTCGCGCGGACCGCGGGCACCGACCGGATCGCGGGCCTGACCGGTCCCGGCGCCGGAACCGGGCACTCCCTCCACCTCCACGCCACCGACGCGCCCGGCGCCGAGTGGCTGGTCGAGTTCGGCGAGGACGGCTACGCCTGGCGCCGCGCGCACGGCAGGGCGGACGTGACCCTGCGCGCCCCACTCACCGAACTGCTGCTGGCCTTCAACCGGCGCCTGCCCGTCGACCACGACGGGGTGGAGGTGATCGGCGACCGCGCGGTGCTGGACTTCTGGCTGAAGAACACCGAGTTCTGAGCGCCCGGCCGGGGCGCGGGCCGACTACGCGTTGAGCTCGGCCAGCACCCGCAGCGTGTGGGGGTCCGGTGCCGTCACGAGCAGGTCGGTCACCGGGCCCCGGCGCCACAGCTCCAGCCGCTCCGCGATCCGTTCCCGAGGGCCGACCAGCGAGATCTCGTCCGCGAAGGCATCCGGCACCGCCAGCACCGCCTCCTCCTTGCGCCCCTCGAGGAAGAGCCGCTGGATGCGCCGCGCCTCCTCCTCGAAGCCCATCCGTGCCATCAGGTCGGCGTGGAAATTGCGGGCCGCGTGCCCCATGCCGCCGATGTAGAAGCCGAGCATCGCCTTCACCGGAAGCAGCCCCTCGGCGACGTCGTCGCAGACCCGGGCCCGCGCCATCGGCGCGATCATGAATCCGTCGGGCAGGGCGTCGAGCGAGGCCGCGTACACATCGGTGCGCGTCGGCGACCAGTACAGCGGCAGCCAGCCATCGGCGATCCGGGTCGTCTGCGCGATGTTCTTCGGCCCCTCCGCCCCCAGCAGCACCGGCAGCCCCGCCCGCAGGGGATGGGTGATCGGCTTCAGCGGCTTGCCGAGCCCGGTGCCGTCCGGGCCTGTGTACGGGTGGGAGTGGAAGCGGCCGTCCAGCGCGACGGGGGCCTGGCGGCGCAGCACCTGCCGGACGACATCGACGTACTCCCGGGTCGCGGTCAGCGGGCTCCTGGGGAACGGCCGCCCGTACCAGCCCTCCACCACCTGCGGCCCGGACAGTCCGAGGCCCAGCATCATCCGGCCGCCGGAGAGGTGGTCCAGGGTCAGCGCGTGCATGGCGGTGGCGGTCGGGGTGCGCGCCGCCATCTGCGCGATCGCCGTGCCCAGCCGGATGCGGGAGGTGTGCGCGGCGATCCAGGTCAGCGGGGTGAACGCGTCCGAACCCCACGCCTCCGCCGTCCACACCGACGCGTACCCCAGCGCCTCGGCCTCCCGGGCCAGCTCCAGATGGGCGGGGTTCGGGCCGCGGCCCCAGTACCCGAGCGCCAGTCCCAGCCTCATGTCCGCCGCCTCCCGAGAAGTCTGACGCTGTGTCAGATATGTGACGCGGTACGGAGGGTACGGCAGCGGCCCCCCGCCCGGAAGGGGCGAGGGGCCGCTGACGTACTGCTGCGGGGCGGTCGGCTCAGCCGCGCTGGATGCCCGTCGTGTCCTGGAGGACACCGCGACGGCCGTCCTGGGTCTGGGCGACCAGGCCCGGACCGCGCTGCTCCACCGCGAGGTACCAGGTGCCCGGCGCCAGTTCGGCGATGGGCGCCGGCGAACCGTCCTCCCCGTACAGCGGGCGGGCCACCGGCACCGCGAACCAGAACGGGGTGAAGTCACCGGCCGGGGCGCCCGCGGCCGCCGCCTGCTGGGCCTGCGGCTCCGGCTGACCGGCCTGCGGCTGGCCGCCGTACGACGGCTGCTGCGGCTGGCCGGGCTGGCCGCCGTACGAGGGCTGCTGGCCGCCCGGGTAGCCGTACCCCTGGGGCTGGCCGGGCTGACCGGGCTGGCCCGGCTGTCCGCCGAACGGCGGCTGCACGCCGCGCGGGGCGGAGGCGCTCACCAGCGGGGCCTTGAGCGCGGGAACCAGCGGAGTGGCGACCGCGCCGCCCGCGAGCACGAGCGTGGCGAGCAGGCCGAGGATCTTGCCCGCGCCCGAACCGCTGGAGTCGATGACCGTCCAGAACGCCGTCCACGCCGCGAAGATGCTGAGCGCGGCACCGAACTGGCCGAGGTCGAAACCGGCGACCTTGCGGCCCGGGGTGGCACGGCTCACGATGATCAGCGCCGCCGCGATGATTCCGGCGAGGTAGACGCTCATCAGGAGCCCGAGCGCGTCCCAGGCATTCGGGTAGGCGGCGCAGCCGATGCCCGAAGTGCAGCTGGAGAGGTTGAGGAAAGAGGCGATGAACAGCACAACCGCTGCTCCGATCACCACGCCGTCGCCTCGAGTGAGGGAGCGGATATTCACGTGAAGGTCCTTAGTCGGTCGTCTCGTCGGGGCGGTCGTCGCTGCCGCCGGTCCGGGCACGGCAGGCACGGTGCGAAGCTCGGGGGAGGGCCCCCATCGTACGGATGAATCTATCGTCTGCCCGGACGGGTTGTGCCCTTGCCCGGAAGACGGACGCATATCCCCCCGGTTTCGCCGCAGAACTACCTCTTGCTACCCGCGGAGAAAGCTGCCGATGCCGTCCGCGATGCCCTGGGCCGCCTTCTGGCGCCAACCCGCACTGGTGAGCAGGGCGGCGTCCTTCGGGTCTCGCATATTGCCGCATTCGATGAACACTTTGGGCACGGTCGACAAATTCAGCCCGCCCAGATCCTTGCGGGTGTCCAATCCGGTATTGCCGCCGATGTAATTGGAGGGAGCGCTTCCGGTGGCACGGACGAAGAGCCCGGCGATACGGGTGCCGAGATCGCGCGAGGGCGCGACGATCTTCGAGGTGTCCGCCGCCCCGCCCCGCACCGGTCCGGGCACGATCACATGGAAACCGCGGTTGCCGACCGCCGAACCGTCCGCGTGCACCGACACCACCGCGTCGGCACGCGCCTGGTTCCCGATCCGGGCCCGCTCGTCCACGCACGGCCCGAACGCCCGGTCGTCGTCGTACGTCAGCACGACCTTCGCGCCCTGTGCCCGCAGCAATGTGCGCAGCCGGTGTGCGACGTCCAGGGTGAACCGGGCTTCCGCGTAGCCGGAGTTGGTCGATGTCCCGGTGGTGTCGCACTCCTTGCGGGTGGTGCCGATGTCCACCTGGCGGTTGATCTCACGGGTGTGCAGGTGGTTGTCGGGGTTGTGCCCGGGGTCGATGACGACGGTCCGGCCGGAGAGCGGGCCGGAGGGCGGCGGAGCGGAGGCGGAAGCGGCTTTCCGCGGCGGTGCCTTGGGCGGCGAGGTGTGCGCGGCGGGCGAGGACGCGGCGGCGGACGGGGGCGGGGTGGCGGAGGCGGAACCACCCGGCCCCGGCCCGGCGGCCGCGCCGCTCCCCTCCCCGCCCGCCTCGCCCGTGCCGCAGCCCGCGGCACCCAGCAGGCACACGGTGGCGAGCACGGCGGCTGCTGTCGGGGTACGGCGGCGGCGGGTGGGGGGAACACTCTCGTCGTACGGCATCACGCGATGCTATCGGGGCTCCCGGACGGCCCGGCCCCGGCTCCCGGGCCCCGGGCGGGTGCCCCGCGACCGTTCCCGGACGGCCGGGCCGCAGCCCGTTCCGCCTGTTCCGCCTGCCCGCAGCCCGTTCCGTCCGGCCCCGGGCGCCCCGGCCGTTCTCAGATCCCGGGGCCGGTCCGCCGCAGCACCCGCAGCGAGTCCGTCACCGACACCTCGGTGAACGCGCCGGAGGCCAGCGCCCGCTGATGGATCCGGTACGGGGCCTGCCCGCCGTCCTCCGGGTTCGGGAACACGTCGTGGATCACCAGCAGTCCGCCCTCGGCGACATGCGGCGCCCAGCCCTCGTAGTCCCCGGTGGCGTGTTCGTCGGTGTGGCCTCCGTCGATGAAGACGAAGCCGAGCTTCCCGCCCCAGACGGCCGCGACCTGCGGCGACCGCCCGACCAGCGCCACCACGTGGTCCTCGAGACCGGCCGCGTGCAGGGTCCGGCGGAAGGTGGGCAGCGTGTCCATCCGGCCCACCTCCGGGTCCACCACGGCCGGGTCGTGGTACTCCCAGCCGGGCTGCTGCTCCTCGCTGCCGCGGTGGTGGTCCACGGTGAGGGCCGTGACCCCGGCCGCCCGTGCGGCGTCGGCGAGCAGGATCGTGGAGCGCCCGCAGTACGTTCCGACCTCCAGGACCGGCAGCCCCAGCGCGGCGGCCTCCACGGCGGCCGCGTACAGCGCGAGCCCCTCGCCCACCGGCATGAACCCCTTGGCGGCCCGGAAGGCGGCCAGAACCTCCGGCGACGGCTCGACAAACGACTCGGCGGACACGGATTCCTCCTGGTGACGACGGGTACGGCTACACGCCTGGGACGGCGCCCCATCGTGCCGCACACCCCGCGCCGGGGCGCGGGCGGGGCGGGGGAGGCCGACGCGGGCCCCGGCCTCAGCGGCGCAGCATCGACACCAGCAGCGCGTGGGTCTCCTCGTCGGCCGCGGCCAGGAGCCCGCGGCCCGACCCGCCCAGCGGGCCGCCGTCGATGCCGGTGACGACGCAGCCGGCGGCCCGGCACAGGGCGATTCCGGCCGCGAAGTGCACGCTCCCGGAGAGGTCGCCGCCGTCGGTGACGTACGCGGCGCGCTTGCCGGCGGCCACCCAGGCCAGCGCCAGCGTCGTGGACACGACGCGCGGCCGGAAACGCTCGACGAACCCGGGATGGGCCAGCAGCTCCACGGCCCGGTACTCCGGCGCGCTCGGGAACGGCGGATCGAGGTTGACGTCGACCAGCCGGGTGGCGGACGTCGGTGTCAGCGGGGCGTCGTCGGCCCCGTCGCGCCGGACCCGGGCGGTCTTCCCGTCCGTGGAGAAGACCTCACCGCTGAACGGGTCGGCGACCGCCGCCGCCCCGTCGCGCAGCGCCACGTTGACGGCGACCAGCATGTTGCCGACCGCGTAGTTGAGCGTGCCGCACAGGGGATCGACCAGCCACTGGCGTACGGCCCCGTCGGCCCCCTGCTGCCCGCCCTCCTCGCCCAGCACCGCGTCGTCGGGCCGGGCGGCGCGGAGGACGTCGAGGATCGCCTTCTCGGCCGCCACGTCGGCGGCGGTGGCGAAGTCCCCGGCGCCCTTGTCGATGCGGCCGAGGTGCCGGCCGTACAGCTCGCGCACCACGGCCGCCCCGGCGCGCGCCCCGGCGGTCGCGACCGAGACGTCGTCCGAACTCGCTTGTGATTCGGTCATGTTGTTCAGGTTAAGCAACCCGGACGCTGCCGGGGCATGGTTGCCGCCGGTCCGCGCGCGTGGCCATGGGGCGTTTCCGGCGGATCGGGGGCGGGCCGGGCGCACGCACCAGATCACAAAGAATCCTTCGCGAAGAACTCTTTGCGGACAAGTCTTTGCGAAGAATTCTTTGCGGTCTAGGGTGTGCGGCATGGCAGATGCGTGGGAGGGCCCGGACGGGCCCGCCGTAGAAGCGGAATCGGTTGTTCTGGACGCCAAGGGACTGCGCGCCCTGGCGCACCCGGTGCGGGTCCGGCTGGTGGGGCTGTTGCGGAAGCACGGTCCGTCGACTGCCACCCGGCTCGCGGAGCGGCTGGGGGTGAACTCCGGCACCGCCAGCTACCACCTGCGCCAGCTCGGCGCGGCCGGATTCGTCGAGGAGGACACCGAGCGCGGCAACGCGCGGGAGCGCTGGTGGCGCTCGGTCCACCGGACGACGGAGCTGCGGGGCCGGGAGCTGGCCGTCGAGGAGCCCGAGGCCGTCCTGGCGTACCTCCAGTCGGTCGCCGCCCTGCACACCCTTCAGCTCCAGCGGACCCTGGGCGAGCTCCAGACGATGGCCCCCGCCTGGCAGAACACGTTCGACATGAGCGACGTGGGCCTGCTGCTCACCCCGGAGGAAGCCGCCGCCCTGCGCCAGGAGTTGTGGGACGTGGTCGGCCGCTACCGCCGGGACGTCCCGGAAGCGGCGGCGACCGCCCCCGAGGGCGCCGGGCGGGTCGAGGTCATCACCTATCTCCTGCCCGATCCGGAGGAGTCGTGACGGCGGGCGGGGACGGCGCGACGGAGGCCGAGGCCGCCCGCATACCCGCAGGGCGGTCCTTACGGCCCCTGGCCGGAGTGCTGACGGCCATGGCCCTGTCGCTGACCGGCACCCGGATCTCGCTCGTGGCCCTGCCCTGGTTCGTGCTCGTCACGACGGGCAGCGCCACCCGGACCGGTCTGGTCGTCTTCTGCGAGATGGCGCCCTACGTCCTGGTCAAGGCGTTCACCGGACCGGTGGTGGACCGGGCGGGCCCCCGGGCCGTCTCCTGGACCACCGACCTGGCGAGCGCGACCGCCGCCGCCCTGGTCCCGCTGCTCCACGTCCTGCACCTGCTGACGTTCCCGCTGCTGCTGGCCCTGGTCGCGGTCATCGGCGCCGCGCGCGGTCCGGGCGACCTCGCCAAGGAGGTCATGGTGCCGGAGGCCGCCGACCGTGCCGCGGTGCCCCTGGAACGGGCCACCGGCCTGTCCGGCGTGGTCGAGCGGCTCGCCTCCACCATCGGCCCGGCGGCCGGTGGTGCCCTGGTCGCGCTGGTCGGCCCGTTGACGGGGCTGGTCGTCAACGCGGTCTGCCTCGTCAGCGGATCGGCGGTCGTCGCACTGGTGCTGCCGCGCGGCATGGGGCGCGCGGCGGCGGAAGACCCGCCGGGGCGGAACGGCGGGGCGGAAGCGGAACCCGGTTACTGGAAACGGTTCGGCGAGGGCTTCACCTTCCTCCGGGGCGAGCCGCTGCTGCTCACCGTCATCGTCATGGTCGGGATCACCAACCTGCTCGACGCGGCGATCGGTTCGGTGCTCATCCCCGTCTGGGTCAGGGAGTCCGGCAGCGGACCGGCCGCGATCGGTCTCATGGGCAGTGCGATGGGCGCGGCGGCGGTGGCCGGGAGCCTGATCGCCGCGACGGTCGCGCACCGGCTGCGCCGCCGGACGGTGGTGCTGGCCGGGTTCCTGCTGGCCGGGGCGCCGAGGTTCCTGGTCCTCGCCGCCGATGCCCCGCTGGGGATGGTGCTGGCGGTCTTCGCGGTGAGCGGGTTCGGCGCCGGGTTCATCAACCCCGTACTGGGCGCCGTCCTCTTCGAACGGGTCCCGCGCCGCATGCTGGGCCGGGTCAACGCCCTCGGTGACTCGCTCGCCTGGGCCGGAATCCCGCTCGGTGGCCTGCTCGCCGGGGCCGCGGTCGCCGCCGCGGGTCTCACGCCGGTGCTGCTGACCTGCGGGATCGCGTACTTCCTCACCACGAACCTGGCCGGACTGCGCCGGGAGTGGCGGGAGATGGACCGTACGGGAGAAGGCGCGGACCGTACCGGAGACGGCGCGGACCGTACGGGAGGCGGCGCGGCCGGTACGGACGTGGGGAAGCCCGTCACGTGACGTTCCACCGGGTCCCGTCGGGGATGTGCCAGACGCGCGCGGTGCCGTCCGCCTCGCGGGCGTAGCCGAACCTTTCGTGGGAGGGGCGGCCCGCACCGTTCCACCAGCGCCACGCGTCCTCGACCCGGGACCAGAGCCCGGGGTCGCCGCCGTGGACGACGGTGTCCGTGCCCTCGCCCACGAGTGGCGTACGCGCCCACGAGCCGTCCCGGCCCTGCACCTGGAGCGCCATGGTCCCGGAGTCGTCCAGGTGGTGGACGATCTCGGCCCCCGGCAGATGGAACGCCAGGACCAGGCGGAAGGCGTAGTGCGCGCGTACGTCCGCGGCGGTGACCTGCGACGGCCGGACGCCAGCGGCCGGGGCGGGCCTCGGCCGTCGCGGCGCCGCATACGTGCGGGCGTCGGTGCGCGCGGGCATGAAGCGGCCGCCCGTCGACGTGAAGTGGCCGAGCGCGCGCCCCTGTTCGTCGACCTCCAGGCGGACGAGCCCGCCCTCGACGCCGAGGGCGATGTCGGTGACCAGGATGGTGCCGGGCCTGCTCTGCCCGATCCAGGCGGCGGGTACGGCCGGGACGGAACAGGTCGCGATGATCCGGTCGAACCGGTCGCCGGTGAGGTTGCCCCGGATCCCGTCGCCCGGGACGAGCCGTGGCGCGAAGCCCGCCTCCGCCAGCCGGTCCCGCGCGGTGCCGACGAGGGCGGGGTCGATGTCGACGGAGCACACCAGCCGTTCCCCGAGCCGGTGGCAGAGCAGCGCGGCGTTGTAGCCGGTGCCGGTACCGATCTCGAGTACGCGGTGACCGTCCCCGACACCGAGGTCCTCGAGCATTCCGGCCATCAGGCTGGGCAGGGTGCTGGACGAGGTCGGGATGCCGGTCCACGCGGTGTCGTCGACCCGCTCGGCGGTGTCCGGATCGAGGCCGGTCACCAGCGTCTCGTCGCGGTAGGCGGCGGCGAGGCCGTCGGCGCCCGCCCCGCCGCCGCGCTCGCGCCACACGCAGATGCCCCGCTCGTCCCGTTCCTGCTCGAACCAGCGGGGCACGAACAGATGGCGCGGCACACTGCTGAACGCCTGAGACCAAGCGGGCGTCCGGACGGCACCGGCACGGGTCAGCGTGTCGGCGAGCGCGGCCATGTGCGGCCGGGCCTGATCGAGGGGCGTCGGAGTGTTCACGGGGGCTCCCGGCGGGTGGAATCGGTTGGGGGAGGGGTACGAGGGACGAGCACCCCGACGCGCTCCCGGGGGCAGGGGCGCGTCCAGGCGTACGGTCAGCTGCTCCGCCGGACCGGCGGGCTCTCCGGGTTGCCGCAGTCGATGTGCCGGTAGAGCGTGACCGGCCCTCCGTCCTGGCGGGGGAGCCCGCCCCGGAGGCAGCGGTCGAACGGCCGGACCGGCTCCAGACAGGCCGGGCAGATGTGCCCCGCGGGTGCGAACGTGGCGTACTCCCAAGGCCGTACGTCGATGCTCACGCCGTCACCCCGTCCTCGGCCGGAGCGACCGGGGCGACCGGACCGACCGGGGCGACCGGCTCGGAACCCTGCCCGGCGACGGAGCCGGCCAGGCGGCGCAGCATCCGGGCGAGGTCGTGCAGATGCTGGTAGGCCGCGAAGACGAGTGCGCCGTCCCTGGGCGTGGAGGCGAGGAGCCGGTCGACCTCCCACCGTACGGAGCGCGCCGCGGGTGTCACCGCGCGGTCGAGCACCTCGTCGGCGAAGAGGCCGACACGTCCGCACAGTTCGGCGGTCCGGACGTCGATCTCCTCGCGGGTGACGGTGCCGAGCCGGAGGGCGAGGGCCTCGTCGGCGGACCGCAGCGCGGTCTCGACGTCCAGGGGCGGGTGCTCGGGGGAGGGGTGCGTCATGTGGGGGCTCCTGGCTCGGGTCCTGGGCAGGGGGGGAGGAGGACGGCAGGCGGACGTGCAGCACGGACGGTGCTGTCGCATGCGTCCGATTTGGCAACCTTTGGTAATCGTCGCAGCATCGGGGGCAGCCAGGAGCCCTTGCGGCGGTTTTCTGCGAGCAGGTTTCCGCGTGAATGTCCGTGCCGCTCCGGCACGTTCGGGTGCCGGGGCGGCGTGTTCTGCGCCGGAGCAGAACACCTCTGGTGGCGGCGGGGCGTTCCCCCTCGGGTCGGGTGGTCGCGCGTCGGGGCGGGAGGGTCAGGAGCGGAAGTCGTCCGGCTTGAGCCTGTTGAGCCAGGCATGGGTGACGCCGGTCCAGCCGATACGGAGGAAATCGGCCCTGCCGTCCCCGTCGACATCGGCGAACTGCACGTCCTTCGGCGGTACTTCCGCGTCCTCCGCGATCCTGCCGATCCGTCGGTACGCCCCGCCCGCCCCCCTGCCGCCTTCGTTGAGCCAGGCGAAGGCGCCGCCCTTGGCGGTGACCAGGATGCGATCGGCGCGCGCGTCCCCGTTGAGGTCCGCGTACCGGATCTCCTGGACCGTCCCGGTGTCCGACAGGGCATCGCTGATCTTCGCGGGCACTTCCCAGTCCAGCCGCTCCTGGTCGTCCTGGGGGACGAAGTCCTTGTTGTACCAGGCCGTCGTCTCGCCGTCCGGCTTGATCAGCAGGTAGTCGTCCCGTCCGCCTCCGGTGACGTCCGCGAGCCGGATGCGGGTCCTGGGGTCGATGGACGGCAGCGTGCCGGCGGATCCCTGCGAGCGCACTTCGAAAGTGCCGGTGTGGGGGGTCATGCACATGCCGGAGGTGTCCGGGAGTCCGCTCTTCCAGGTGCGGATGGACATCCGGCCGTCCAGGGAGACGTCCACGCAGTCCGCGTGGCCGTCGCCGTCGATGTCGGCGAAGCGGAGCGTGTTGCCGGCGGCGCCGTCGCGGGGCTCGTAGGAGGTCTTCTCCAGGGTGAGAGGGTTCCAGTCCGCGCCCGAGGGGCCGTGGTTCCGGTAGAGCCGCACGTTCTGGTCCTTGTCGACCGAGAGGAAATCCTCCTTGCCGTCGCCGTCGATGTCGGCCATCCAGAAAGTGTTCGTCGACGGGAATTCCTTGTCCTGGATGACGCCGCGGTCCACCCAGCCCGGACCCAGCTTGCTCGCGGCCGCAGCGGCGGAGTCGGTGCCGGGGTCGATGGACCGCATGGAGTCGGACTTGAAGTCGGAGCCGGTGAGTTCCGGTACGAGATACACGGCCGCGGCGATAACCGCGGGGACGGACAGCGCGGCCAGGACGAACACCCGCCGCCTGCTGGGGCGGCTGCGGCGGCCGGGCCGCGCATCGGACCGCGTGTCGGATCGTGGACCGGGCCGCGCATCGGATCCGGGATCGGACCCGGCATCGGGCCGCGCGTCGTTCCGCGTGCCGGACGGCCGTCCGCGTACTTCGGGGGTGGCGTCCCGGTCCGGGGCCGCTGCACCGCCGGAGGCCACCCGGCGGGCGGCGGCGGCCATCACGGCGGCATTGACGAAACGGTCCTCGGGGTCCTTGGCGAGTGCCTTCGCGATGAATTCCCTGGTCGCCGCCGAGGCGTCGCGGGGAAGGTCCGGAACTGGCTCCTCGATGTGCTTGAGGGCGACCTCGACCGGCGAGCCGCCCTTGAACGGCGGTTCCCCGGTGAGTAGTTCGTAGCAGACCACGCCGATGGAGTAGAGGTCGGACGCCGGGATCACGGGCAGGCCCCGGGACTGCTCGGGGGCCATGTAGCGCGATGTGCCGATGACCGCGTTCCGGCTGGTCAGCCCGGTGTCGGTCTCGGCACGGGCGATACCGAAATCGGTCACCGCGACCCGGCCGTCCCCGCGCAGCATCATGTTCGACGGCTTGATGTCACGGTGCACGATGCCGAGCCGGTGCACGGTGTGCAGCGCGTCGAGTGCCTGGGCGGCGAGGTCGAACACCCGGGCGGCCGGAAGGAGTCCGTACTCCGCGCGGACCTCCTCCAGGGTCTTCCCCTCGACGAGCTCCATGACGATGTACGCGGCATGCGCCGCCGTGCCGTCGGGCCCGCCGCTCCCCGGAAACACCTGCTCGCCGTAGTCGTGGACGCCGACCACCCCCGGGTGGTGAATGGCGGCGAGGATCTTGGCCTCCCTCCGGAAGCGCGGGAGGAAGGAGTTGTCCTCGAGTCCCGAGGGATGCAGCATCTTCACGGCGACCTTGCGGTGGAGCACCTGGTCCTCGGCGCGCCATACCTCCCCCATGGCGCCCCGGCCCAGCCGCCCGTCCAGCACGTACCGGTCACCGATGAGTGTTCCTCGACCCCACACGTTCGCGCACCTCGCCATGTTTCGCCGTGCGCGGAGAACTTGGCGTCGGCCGTACGCGGCACACAGCGGTCCGGAATCGGTTCCCGGAAAGAGTACGTGCCTCCGGGGAGGGCCCTCCCCGATCGTCAACACAGCTGTCTCGATAAGGCAGTTGCCCGGGGTGAGGGACAAGGTGACCGAAGAGCCCATTTCCGCAACATTTGGTAATCGTGGCAGTGCGGACGGTAATGTGGAGCTGTCGCAGAGGAATTCTGCGTGCAGATTCTTGCGCGAATTTCTGCGCCTCTCCGGCGCGTTCGCGCCCCCGGGCGGAGTGTTCTGCGTCGGCGCAGAACACTCCTTGCGGCAACCGAACATTCTCCGTCACACTGGGTAACAAGTCCTGGGAGGCAGAAGATGATTACGGATGTGGAGTCGGCGACGCCCGCACTCTGCCGTCTTCAGTTGGGACGTGAACTTCGACAGCTCCGGCACGACGCCGGCCTCACCTCGACCCAGGTCGTCCGCACGCTGCTTTGCAGCCCGTCGAAGCTGACGAGGCTGGAGACGGGGGACAACCTGGTCGTCGAGGCCGTGGACGTGATGGCGCTCTGCGAGATCTACAAGGCGACCCCCGAGAAGCGCGCCCTGCTGATGGGGTACGCGGCCGTCACCAAGACGAAGAAGGACTGGTGGCAGTCGCCTGAGTATCGGCTGGCCATCGCGCCCACGTTCAAGGCGTACTTGGGCCTGGAGGCCACGGCTTCGGCCCTGCATACCTACGAGGGCGAGTTCGTCCCCGGCCTCCTCCAGACCGAGGAGTACGTACGCGCCATCTATCAGCGCGAGCACGAGCGGCTTTCGGCCGACGAGATCGACCGACTCGTCGACGTACGGATGACGCGGCAGGAAGTGCTTCGCCGAGGCTCCGTACCGCTCAAGTTTGCGGCGGTCATCAACGAGGCGGTTCTCCGCCGCAGGGTCGGAGCCTCGGCTGTCATGCGGGCGCAGATAGAGCATCTGGCGGAGGTGGCCGAGCGGCCCTCGGTGCGGGTGCAGGTCGTTCCCTTCAAGGCGGGCGTGCACCCCGGGATGAACGGTGCCTTCACGCTGTTCCGGCTTGGCGACGCGGAGTCCATCGTCTACCTGGAGTACCTGGGCGGGGCCTCGGTCATTCGCAAGCGTGCCGATGTGGGCCTGTACGAAGAAGCGTTCAACGACCTCCAGATTCTTGCCGTGGGGCCGGAGGAATCCCTCGGCATGATCAGAGAAGCAATCAAGGAGCATTGATTCACATGACCACTCAGCAGCTCGTCGATGCCAACTGGTTCAAGTCGAGCTACAGCAACAATCAGGGTGGCAACTGCGTCGAGGGCGCTCGGCTGGACGGGCGGGTGATGGCTGTCCGGGATTCCAAGGACCCCGGTCAGGGCGTCTGCGTCTTCCCGGCCGCCGCCTGGGGCGCGTTCGTCGCCGAGGTGAAGGCCGCCGACACCGTCGCCTGACGATCCCGATGAACCGGGGGGCGGCCGACCGAGGAATCGAGGAGCTATGAACCCCATGTCCATCACGGCTGAGACCTTGCACGGTGCCGACTGGTTCACGTCGAGCTACAGCAACGACCAGGGTGGCAACTGCGTCGAGGGCGCTCGGCTGGGCGGGCGGGTGATGGCTGTCCGGGATTCCAAGGACCCCGGTCAGGGCGTCTGCGTCTTCCCGGCCGCCACCTGGACCGCGTTCGTCACCGGGATCGCGTCCGCCGCCTGACCCGTCTCCAAGAGAAGGCCCCCGCCCCTGCCCCGGCGGGGACCTCCGTCCTGCACCTGTGCGAGGAAGTTCCGGGGCCAGGTCCTTCTCGTCCGGAGTCCTCCGGTGACCGTCCGTCGCGATTCTCCTGCCGCGTGCCAGACCTGGTTCGGGAGGCTGTTGACCTACCTGGACATCGATGACCCGGTGCGTCCGCCGCCGGGGCGTGCTGACGCTCAAAGCCCGCTACGGCGCGCCGGCGTGCGCGCGGACAAGCTTCACATCCAGACCCTCAGCCGCCCCGGTGCATCGACTGCCTGGGCGAATCCGACCGAATGGTTCATGCCCGAGGTCTGAAAACCACACCGCAGCGACGACCCGGTGAGGCCGCGCAGGAGTGATTGCAGCCGTCAGGACCCGACCGGATCGCTCCCCGAGGGGCAGGCAGTGGACCGCTCCCGACCCTGCGCCATGTCGGCCGGTTCACCCGACGCCGCTCAGCGCGGATACATCGTAGATGCGCGTCATTCCGCCGAAAGAGAGTGCCAGTGTCTGCGCGCTCCCGCCGGAATCCACTGCAACGGATTTGATCGACTTATAAGCTTTGGCCACCCCCCTTTCCTTGCAGTCTTCATCCCATACGAGGGCATTTGATCCGTCAAGGCCGACGAGCAGTTTTCCACGTCGGTCGATCACTTTGACGTCGCCTGTACTGGGGACCTTGCATTCTTTTCTCTGGTTGCCTTTTTGTGTCGTGAAGATATCTTCATCCTTGCCGGGGGTGAGTGTTGCGCCGTTCTCGCCCACTTGGAAAGGTGTGTCGAAGTATTTTTCGTCGAAGAAGTAATCCCCGGCTCTCGTGTTCCATAGGACAACCGGATAGCTTCCCCCGTCGCTGTTGCTTATACCGCGAAAGTGGTCACCCGGTTCCGGGTTGGTGAGCTCTTTTCGCACGTTGCGCCTCGATGCGACGATCAATTCCTTCTCGATGGAACTCCTGTTGTCCCACTTGATTCGCCAGAATTTGATTTTGCGCTTCAGTAGTGGTCCGACAAATGACGGATCCCTCTGGGTCTCTGCTGCCTGGAAAATTAGAGTTTCTTTTCCGTGGCTCTCGATGGCGGAATCGACCCAGCCGTATTCATCCTGGTATCCGATCAGTGAATCGTCGACTTTGTGCTCCCCGATCTTCTTTCCCGTCTTTGTGTCCCATCGCTGCAGAAGGCCGTTCTTGCGGGCAGTGACAAGGGTTCCGTCCGGGCTGAAGGTCATCGCTGCGACGTCGCCGGTGGGCAGGGTCAGGCGTGAGGGGTCGTACGGGACCACGAGGTAGGTGACGAGGCAACAGGCTGCGAGGACGACTCCGGTGACAGCGCATTGGATGCGTCGTCGACGGATGACGCGCGCTCGTGGGACCGGCATGCTGTCACGTGCCAGGGAGCGGCTGGCGAGGCGCTCCTGCAGTCGGATGTGGCGGAACTGGTACGTGCCACCGGATTGGCGCAGCAGTTGTTTCCCATGCGCTTCGGTCAGGAATCGCGTGAAGCGCCAGGGCACGAGCCCTCTGGCCGCGAGGACTGCGCGAAGCAGGAGGAATCTTGGCCAGGAACGGCAGATGAGTACCAGTACGGAGAAGACGGCACCCGGCAGCAGGGTGGCCGACAGCACTGTCAGGGGAGATTCGTACATCCCGATCTTGTCCGAAGCCTGGGATGCGATGTCGGTGATCCGGGGCTCGCCCGACCAGTGCGTCAGTGCCAGAAAGGTGACGTAGGCGAGAGACTCCGTAACGACGATCAACGGCACCAGGATCGCCCCCAGGACGAATCCGGCGACTCCTGAACTCGCCAGGGAGGAAATGCGATCCTGGCGCAGCAAGCGCATGGGGGTGGCATGAGCAGAATTTTCGGATGCTGTATCGAGCCATTGGTGAATGGCGAAGGCTATGCCCAATGACAGCACGGCTCCAGTGGTGGTTGCCAATGCCCTGGAGAGGTCGATGAATTTCTCGACCGAAAGAGACTGACTGACCATCGTGATGACCACGGCGACGCAGAATGAGGTAATCGCCAGGAGAGATGCCAGGGCGAAACCGATGCGGAAGCCTCCCCGCAGCCGTTGCAGAGAGCCACGCAGGGCGAATGAGATCCGACCTGGAGCGCGATCCGGGGCCGCATACCAAGTCAGCATTACCAGAACGCCGACCGACACTCCGAACCCCACCGAATCATCAAGGCTCTCGTTGCCCTCTCCGATCCTTTGGGCCACCGAGACGGAGATCATGGTCAGTAGGCCGAATCCGATGCCGACCAGCAGCCCCGTCCAGCGTGAAAGAATCCGGCCGCTCATGCGCCACCACGCGAGATCTCGCTCCCCGTGCCGGTGAAGGTAGGTGGCAAGGAAGGTCAGGTACTTCTCCGCCCGTGCCGCCTCCTGTTGGCCATGGGCGTCCTGCTGCGAGGCACCGTCCGCCCGTACGGTCCGGTATCCGGGCGGGAGGGCGTAGGAGGCGGGGATGAGCCGGTCGACGAGGTGGTCCTCCACCGCGTGCCGACTCTCGAAGTCGAGGAGCTCGGAGGGGGCCGTGTCGTCATGCTGGTAGACCGTGCGTGCCAGGGAGAGCATCAGGGAGGTCGACAGCGCGGTGGCCACGGCGGCTTCGGGGTGCTCGCGCATGTGCGTGTAGACGGGTTCCCAGTCCACACCGTCGGGCCAGTCCGCATCATCCAGGTAGGCGACGGCGTCCTCGACGGGGACGGGCGCCACCTCGACGACGGGCGCGCGGCGCAGGGCGGGCGAGCCGCCTTCGATGACGTCCTGGTACTCGGCCGAGCGGCAGGTCAGGACGAGGCCACGGCCGTCGCGGCATGCCTCGTTCAGGCCCCGGACAGCGTTGCGACGGGCTGCTTCGGGAATCTCGTCCAACCCGTCGAGGATGGGCAACAGCATCTGCTGACCGAGGAGAAGGCGTGGGGAGTGGGGCTGTCCGCCGTAGTACTGGGTGGCCAGGGTGGCGGTGATCCAGTCGTCGAGCGACTGACTGACCGGATCCCACGAGGAGACGGACAGCAGCACGGGGACGGGGGTGCGAGGGGTGCGTTCCTCCAGAAGGCCGAGGGTCAGCATGAGGGCCAGGACGGTCTTGCCCGCGCCGGGTTCCCCGAGGACCACGAGGCGTCGGCTGGGGATCTGCCGGTAGCCCTCGGCGAGTCGAGTCGCCGCCGTGGAGAAGTCACCCTCCAGGCGGCCGTCGAGGGACAACCGCAGGATGCGGCCCGCGCGGCGCGCCTGGGAATCGAGAACGGTGTCCGGAGGCACTGCCACCGGCCGGTCGGTGGCGGCCCAGGACAGCGGGATCAGCCGTGGTTCCCAGAGGCGGCGGGAATGCGCTTCTTCCATCCACTGGGCGTGCACCTGGTTCGCCAGGTCGTCGGCCACCTCTCCCGCGTCCCGGGGCGGTGCGGCCGGTGGCAGGAGCTCGTACACGGCCGCCCCGAGAGAGAAGAGGCCGAACAACGTGCCGGCGAAGGCCATGAGTTGTTCTGTGCCATTGGCCTCGGAGTTGAATTGCGCCAGCGCCAAGACCAGGGCTGTGCAACCCAGCAGCGTGAATAATGTGACGAGGAGCCGCCTGCGCCTCGTCCTTCCCGAGGGTCTTCTCATGCGTACAGGTTGGCCCAACGCGGTTACCCACGCCACCATTTGCCGATGCACGCGGTGAGTTGTCAGCCGTTCCGCGATCTGCGACTTCAATTCACCCAGGGCTCGGGGGCCCTGCACTGCGGATACCGATGTGGTTCGGAGGCCGACGGCATGTTCGGTGAACCGGCCGTAGGGGCGTCGTCCACCGTTTGGCCGTGGTCGGGGAGATCAGGAAGCGTTCGGCGGCCCTGCGCAGTGGCCAGCCGTCCTCGACGACGCATCGGGCCGCGCGTAGGCGTCCGGTCCCGGTCAGCGGTGCATCACGGTGGGGCATGAGGGCCCTCTGGTCGTTCGATGCTGATGCCGCGATCCACACAGAACCCGGAAGGCCCTCACTCGTTCAAGATCACTTCACCGTGAACCCTGTCACCAACCTCTGTGGACAGAAAACCTAGCGCCGGATGGCAAAGGCATGGCCCCGGCCCACTCCGTGAGCCGGGCCGGGCCGCGCTTGCCGTGTTGCGTCCCGGGCCCTATCCGAACGGCAGGCAGATCGCCCAGGCGTGGATCGCCGCGCCGGGAGTGTTGTCGAGCGGTGTGGGGACCACCCAGCCCGTGTTGGTGCCGTTGGGGTGGCCTTTCTCGCCGATTCCTCCGTAGGTGTTGGGGCCGTCCGACGTGTATCCGCCGCTGACCACGGTGTAGCCGGTCGGGCATTCGGCCGTGGCCACGGCCACGCCGTTGGCGGGTACGGACGGGCCGTTCACCGTGATGCTGGGTCCGGACACGCCGGGCGGGCCGGGAGGGCCTGCCGGTCCAGGGGGCCCCGTCGGTCCGGGGGGTCCTGCCGGTCCCTGGGGTCCCGGCGGCCCAGGGGGTCCAGGGGGTCCCTGGCACCCTCCGTCGTTCTTGTGGCAGGGGCCGTAGTCCCCGCCCCCATGCGCGAAGGCGGTCTGGGAGCTCAGGGCACAGATACCCACTGCGGCGGTGATCGCGATGGCGGAGAGCCTGTGACGGACTTTCATCCTGGGGGTCTTCCTTGACGTTGCGGATTCCGCGGCTTCAGCGGATATGGCCACGTCTGTCAGCCGCCGAGGGCCCCCGCTGCCCGGAGAGGGCCGAACGTGGGCGGGTGCCGGCTGCTCCCGGACCGGGCGCCGGATCGAGCGACAGCCTGGCCGTGCGAGCACGGCGGGCAGCCGGATCCGCGTGTGTCGCGCCCCGGCTCAGCTCCCCGTCGGCACGTCGATGTCGTAGACCAGCGCGTACACGATGTCCCGGGCCCGGCGCAGGTCGTAGCCCGTCGCGTCGATGATCACCTTGAGCGCCCGGAAGGTGTCGCCGCCCTGCATGAACATGCGCGCGTCGGCCTGCGCCTCGGCCGGAACCGGCAGGACGCGGGCTCGTCGTGGATCCACGCTCCGCGGGATCCTCGGCGGCCCGCCCTCCTTCTTTCTGCCCCCGAACATCTGCGGTCCCCCAACTCCTCGCCCGTACGGCCGGTTCGTGGAGCGCATCCTATGCGGACGGGTGCTCCGGCGGGTCCGGCGTTCCCGCCGAAGCCGACCTGGACCACCGGCTTCAGCTTCCCGCCAGCCGCCCCCGGGCGGCGGCCTGGATCGGCGAAGGGCCGATCGCCCACTGGAAGGTGCGTCCGACGGCCGCCGCCAGGGGCCGGTCCCAGCAGGCGCGGACGAGGGCCGGGCGGCGGATGCCGAGTTCGGCACGGGCCCAGCCGGGGAGAAGCCCGACCGAGGCGTTCATCAACAGGTGCACGACCAGCCGCTCGCGCGGTGTGCGCCCGAAGCGGCGGAGGAACAGCACCGAGTCCAACGCGGCCGGGGTGGCGCGGAGTTGGGGGCGTATGCGGGTCAGGTAGTGCTCCACGTCGAGGGAGGTGCGCGGTACGTTCCGTGCGCCCAGCGCCTCGGCCATGGGGGCGACCTTGTCGTAGTAGGCGTCGCATTCGGCGGGGGTCAGCCGGAGCGGCCGGGGTGCGTAGGCCTGGTGACCGGCGAGGAAGCTGTGCACCTCGGCGGTGTGCACCCAGGTGAGCAGGTCGGGATCGTCCGCGCGGTACGGGCGGCCGTCGGGGGCGGTGCCGTGCACCTGGGTGTGGATGTGGCGGACGAGACCGATCACGTCGCGGGCGGCGGTCGAGGAGCCGAAGGTGGTCGTGGCGATGAACCGTACGGTTCCGTTCAGCCTGCCGACCGGGTCGGCGCGGAAATCGGAGTGCTGGTCGACCCCCGCCATGGCCAGCGGGTGCAGCGACTGGAGCATGAGCGCGGCGAACCCGCCGGTGAGCATCCCGGTCGCGTGCCCGTGCACCCGCCACACCGGATCGCCCGGCACGGTCCCGAACAGCCCGCGATCGCCCGGCGGCCCCGCGTACCGCTCCAGTTTGAGATCCCCGCCGTGCATCGTCGCCGTGAGTTCCGCCGCGATCCGTCTCCGCAGTCCCGCCAGCACCGCCAGCACCTCCAGGGTCGGTGTCCCTCAGCCGAGCGTACCGACCCGCCCGGCGAGCACGGCCAGCAGGATGAGCAGTCCGCACAGCGGGTTGGTGGCGAACGCCCGCCCGCAGGCTCCGGCGTCCGCCGGGTCGGCCCGCCGTACCTGCCACCCCAACTGCCCCGCGACCACGCACAGTCCGGGCCAGTACAACGGCCCGAACCCGGCCACGACCCCGAGCCCGGCGAGCAGCACCACGCACCCCGCGTACGCACCGCCCACCAGCACCCGGCTGCCCCGCCGCCCCAGCAGCACGGCGGCCGACCGCACCCCGGCCCGCACATCGGCCTCCCGGTCCTGGCAGGCGTAGATCACGTCCGTACCCACGGCCCAGCAGATCAGCGCCCCGTACAGCACCCCGCCCCCGCCCCCGAGTCCTCCGGTGAGCAGGACGTACACCAGCGGCACCATCCAGTTGATGGTGATCCCCAGCCACACGTGCGGCCAGTGGGTGACCCGCTTCATGTACGGATACAGCGCCGCCAGCGGCGCCCCGGCCGCCGCCCACACCACGGCCTCCACACTCCAGAACCCCAACACCAGCGGAGCGGCGGCCCCCAGCGCGACGCACAGCACCAGCGCCCGCCGGGCCGCCAGCCGCCCGGAGGCGACGGGCCGCCCCGCCGTACGCGGCACCTGCGCGTCGAACCGCGCGTCCAGCACATCGTTGAGCCCGCAGGCGGCCCCTCGCGACAGCACCCCGTACACCAGGAGCAGCAGCCCGAGCAGGACCCCGTCACGCGGCCCGGCGACCGCTGCCAGGGCTGTCCATCCGGGCACCACCAACAACCAGGACCCCACCGGCCGGTCCAGCCGCAGCAACTCCAGATACGGCCGCACCGCGGAAGGGGCCCGGCCCACTAATCGGGCGGCGGCACCGCTTCGGGCCGGTATCCGACCCGGTATGTGATCCGGTATGTGATCCGGGACTTCGGCCGGGGCGCGCGGGGTGATGGTCATACCGATTCCTGTCCCCTTCCAGGGGCATCGCATGCCGACAGGGCCGGCCCGGCCCGCCCCGGCTCAGGGGTGGTAGAGGCCACGCGCCCGCCCGGGGTCGGCGGGTCCGGCCGGGCCGAGGCGCAGGAAGTGGTTCACCTGCCATGCCTGGGTGCCGCGGGCCTGCCGGTTGTCCGTGGTCACCCACGGCGGATAGACGCGGAACCCGCGTTTCCCGCCGGAACCGCCGCCGGAGACGACGCCGCGCTCGCGCAACACCTCGCACGGGAACACGAACTGCCCGTGGCCGACTTCGTCACGGCAGCTGATGGCGAAGAGGTCCACTCCGTCGCCGACGTCGAAGGGCCGGATCGGCCCTTCCTCGGACCGCTGCCACACGGTGACGAACTGACCCGCCTTCTTCGGGGTGGTCCTGGCCACGCGGAACCGCACGGAGCGGCCGTCGAGCGTGAACGCGCAGGCCGCGTACTCGGCGCTCTCCGGCTCGGGCACCGGCCGTGAGCAGGCGAAGCCGCCCGGGTCGTACACCAGCGCCTTCGCCGCCAGCAGGTCGCCGTGAAGCCCCGTCCAGGGCTGGCCCGTCACCATGCGGTCATCCTGCCATCGCGCGGCACGCACCCCCCCCGCATGCCCGGTCGTCCACGTGGAGCGGGCGGCCGCCGAAGACCCCGGACCACGGCCGGTCCGGGGCCCGTCCTAGCCTCGGCCCCATGAACCTTCCCGCCGCGCCCCCGCCGCTGACCGAGGCGCAGGCGGCCGAAGCCGAGGCCGAGCTCCGCGTCGCCCTCCCGCCCGCGTACCGCCGCTACCTGACGGAGGTGAGTGCCGGTGGGGCCGTCTCCCGGCTCGCGAAGACGGAGCGCGGCTGGTGGTGGGCGGGAAACGACGAAGGGCATCGCGGCCTGCTGTCCGTGCCGTTCCCCCACCCCGACTCCTACGCGGAGGCCGACGCCGGGTTCGACCGGCGCGAGCCCCGGGCCGAGGACCACCCGGACGCCGCGGCGTTCTCGCGGGCCATGGCCGTCTGGAACGCCGAGCGCGACGAGTTCGAGGACCGGAAGACGGCCGGGGCCGTGGTCGCGCAGGAGCACGGCTGCGGGTTCGCCACGCTGCTGGCGATCACCGGCCCGCTGGCGGGCACGATGTGGTGGGACGGCCGGGCCACCTGCGACCTGATCCTCCCGCTCTCCCTCGACCACACCGGTGGCGCCCGGCCCGTGACGTTCGCCGAGTGGCTGGGCCGCAGCTCCTGGGACCTGCTGCCGCCGGGCTGGGGGTGAGGGACCGGGGACGTCGGGCGGAGCGGAGAGATTCCTCGTGCCGTGGTGTGCGCCACGGCCGTCCGGACCGTCCTCGCCCCGGAGAGCCGGAGCCGTTGCGGGTCAGGTCCGCCGCAGGCGGCTCATCGCCGGGTCCCAGAGCGAGGGGACCGCTCCGTCCGCCGGCAGGGGCTCCGCCGGTGCCGGGGTGCGGGACGAGGCGTCGCGGGAGATCAGGTCACGGTAGTCCGTGTCCAGCTCGGGCGCGGGACCGGCGCGGGGCCTGCGCACCCGGGAGCGCCGTGCCTGTTCCGTCACCCGGTCCAGCTCGGGCGCAGCCTGCGCCGCCAGCCAGTCCGGGCCGTGCAGCGCGGACTCCAGGTCGTCCAGGGCGCGCAGCGGATCCTCGAGGTGGTCGGCGATCACCAGACCACGGACGAAGCGCAGTACGGCCCGGTCACCGGGCCGTTCGATCCAGGTGCTCAGCGCCATGTCGCAGCAGTTCAGCGCGGTCTTCGGCTGATGGTGCAGCAGGGCCGAGCACACATCCATCAGCCAGGCGTCCGGGATGAACGACCCCCCGCCGCCGACGCGCCAGGACTGCGCCGCGCGATACAGCTCGTACCAGTCACCCGCGTCGAGCGGCCCGAGGCACCGTTCGCGCCACCACGAAGCGGGACGCCCGGCGGACCGGGCGGACGTTGCGGCCATGCCCGGCACCCTACCGGCGGGGCAGGGACGCGTCCCCGCCGGAGGCATGGGCTCCGGAAGGGGCGTACGGGGCGCGGTCGCCGCCGGCCGTCCACCGCACACGTACGGCGCTCAGCCGCGCGCGCCCCTGGTCAGGAGCTCGTAGCCTTGGTCCATGGCGGAAGCCACATCCGACAGCGGGCCGGACCGCGGTCAGGAAGAGCCGGACGGCGGCCGTGAGAAGGGTGACGGCGGCGCCGCAGCCGACCAGCTCCCCGCATGGGCCAAGGCCCTCGGCTGGTGCGGTGTCGCCGGGCTGATCTACCTGCTGATCTGTGCCGTGAGCATCATCAGCCGCGGCTTCGCGGGGCTGGGCAGCGACGCGGCGCACACCATGTTCGCCTTCGCGGCGAACCCGTGGGTCGGGCTGAGCGTCGGCGTTCTCGGTACGGTCCTGATCCAGTCCTCGACCACGACGACGGCCATCGCGGTCACCGCCGTGGGGTCGGGCGCGCTGCCCATCCAGGGGGCGATCCCCATCATCCTGGGCGCCAACGTCGGCACCACCGTGACGACGAGCCTGGTCGCACTGACCTTCATCGGCGACCGCACGGAGTTCCGCAGGGCGCTGGGCGCCTCGACCGTCCACGACTTCTACAACTGGCTCGCGCTGCTGATCTTCTTCCCCGTCGAGCTGATCTGGCATCCGCTGGAGCGGATCAGCAGGGCGCTGACCGATGCGCTGTACGGCACGGACTGGCTGCCGAACCCGGCCCACTTCAACTTCATCCGGGCGGCCACCGCGCCGGTGGAACACGGAGTGATCCACGCGACCTCGCACATCAGCAGCACGCTCGGTCCGCTGTTCACCATCGTGATCGGCGCCGTGCTGATCCTGGTCGCCGTCCGCTACCTGGGGGTGCTGCTCAAACTGCTCATGGTGGGCAGGGCCCGTGACGTCCTGATCAAGGCCGTCGGCCGCAACGCCTACCTCGCCATGGCGTCGGGCATGGGCGTGACCGTGGTCACCCAGTCGTCGACCATCACCACGTCCGTGCTGGTCCCGTTCGCCGGGACGGGCATCCTGACCCCGGCGCAGGTGTATCCCGTCGTCGTCGGCTCCAACCTGGGCACGACGTTCACGGTGGTCTTCGCGGCGTTCGCGGGCGTCGGACAGGACGCGAGGATCGGCCTCCAGGCGGCCTTCGTCCACCTGGTCTACAACCTCTTCGCGATCGTCGTGATCTATGTGATCCCGCTGCTGCGCCCCGTACCGCTGTTCTGCGCCGAGAACCTCGCCCGTATCGCCTCCGAACGCCGGTGGGTCCTCGCCGCCTACCTCGGCACCGTCTTCATCGCCCTGCCCGCCCTGGTCATCGTGGGCGTGGGCGTGGTCTGAGCCCCGCGGCCTGCGGGCGCCTGCCGCCGGGGGTCTGCAGCCCCCCGGCAGTGTGGACCGTCGGTCAGTTCAGCCGAGTGTCGGCATAGACCACCATCGCGTCGCGCTGGTAGGCGGCCAGCCCGTCGGCGATCCGGTCGAAGTTCGCCCGGAACCGGGGGTCGTCGACGTAGGTCCGGGCCAGCCCCTTGTACGCCTCCGCGCACGGGGTCCAGAACCGGCACACGCCCTGGTAGAGGGTGTCCACCTCGGCCTGCACCGCCGGGTCGGTGACGGGTGTGCCGGCCGTCATGAACTCCGCCATGCGGATCATCTGCGCCGTCACGTCACGCTGCCACTGCTCCATGCCCTCGGCGGTCATCCCCGCGATGGCCTGCTGGGACTGCTCCCACTGCTCGGGCCACCGCTCGCGTGCCTCCGCGTCGTGCTGTCCGGCCTCGAACCCCTCGAACAGGTTCTCCGGCCTGTTGATCTTCGTCATGCCGTCGTCCTTTCCTTCCTCCAGTTCGGCGATGGTCCGGCTCACGGTGCCGGCGAGCGTCTCCAGCCGGTCGCGTTCCGTGAGCAGCCGTCGGTGGTGCTCGCGGAGCGCGGCCACCTGGTCCAGCTGGCTGTCCAGGACCGCCCGGATCTCCCGCAGCCCCAGGCCCAGCTCCCGCATCAGGAGGATCTGCTGCAGCCGCAGCAGATCGGCCTCCTCGTAGTAGCGGTGCCCGTTGCTCCCGATCCGTGCCGGTGGCAGCAGGCCGATCTCGTCGTAATGCCGCAGTGTCCGGGAGGTCACGCCGGACATCCGGGCCACATCCGCGATCGACCAGGTCATGGCCCCGCCTCACATCGCCGGGCCGGTCTTTCCGGCCACACCGAAGACGGTAGGAGTTGACGCAGCGGAAACCGCAAGCCGGAACCGGGAATCCGGGCCGTCACATACGTACGCCCCCGCCGGAGGCATGGGTTCCGGTGGGGGCGTACGTGGGGTGGGCCCGGGTCGGGGCCCCTGGCAGGGCGCGACTGGGGGGTCAGCAGCTCTGCCAGAGCCGGGTCATGACGCGGACGCCGAAGCGCAGGCCCTCCAGCGGGACGCGTTCGTCCACGCCGTGGAAGAGGCGCCCGTAGTCCAGGTCGTGCGGGAGCTTCAGGCCCTTGAAGCCGAAGCAGCGGATGCCGAGGTGGGTGAAGGCCTTGGCGTCGGTGCCGCCGGGGTTGCAGTACGGGACGGGGTGGCCGTCCGGGTCCTCGGCGCGTACGGCGGCGCACATGGCGTCGACGAGCGGGCCGTCGAACGTGGTCTCCATCGCGATGTCGTGGTTGACCCATTCCCGGGTGACCGAGGGGAGCAGGAGCCGGTCGATCGTGTCGATCAGCTCCTGCTCGTGGCCGGGCAGGAAGCGGCCGTCCACCCGGGCGGTCGCCTTTCCGGGGATCACGTTGGTCTGGTAGCCCGCGGTGAACATGGTGGGGTTGGCCGAGTTGCGGAGCACCACCTGCATGAAGTCGGAGACCGGGCCCAGCCTGGCGAGGCTGCCCTCGATGTCGTCCTCGTCGAACTCGACGCCGTAGAGCCGGGCGGCCTCCTCCAGCAGGGCGCGGACCGGTTCGATCAGCCGGATCGGGAAGGTCTCCCGGCCGATGCGGGCCAGCGACTCGGCGAGGTCGGTGACGGCGTTCTCGTCGTTGGGGGAGGAGCCGTGCCCGGCCCGGCCGGTGGCGGTGAGCTCCATCCAGGCCATGCCGCGCTGGGCGTTCTCGATCGGGTACAGGCGGCGGGTGCCGTCGATCGCGAAGGAGAAGCCGCCGCCCTCGCCGATCGCCTCGGTGACCCCGGCGAACAGCTCGGGGCGGTGCTCGACCAGCCAGTGCGCGCCGAACTTCCCGCCCGCCTCCTCGTCGGCCAGGAAGGCCAGGACCAGGTCGCGGGAGGGCCGGGTGCCGGTGCGGGCGAAGTGGCGGGCGGTGGCCAGCATGACGGCCACCGTGTCCTTCATGTCGATCGCGCCGCGCCCCCACAGATAGCCGTCGCGGATCTCGCCGGAGAACGGCGGGACCCGCCATTCGGCGGCGTCGGCCGGTACGACGTCGAGGTGGCCGTGAACCAGCAGCGCGCCGCGCGCCGGGTCGGCGCCCGCGATCCGGGCGATCACGCTGGCCCGGCCCGGGGCCGACTCGACCAGCTCGGAGGCGATGCCCACCTCGGCGAGGCGGCCCACCACCCAGTCCGCGCAGGCGCGCTCGTCGCTGGTGGGGTTGGAGGTGTCGAAGCGGATCAGCTCGGCGCAGAGCCCGATCACCTCGCCCTGGGCCTCGGCGGACGCCGGGACGAGCGGGGTGGAGCCGGTGGCGGGGCCGGAGGTGGTCATGCTGCTCCCACAGAGGTTGTCGTGCGGGCGGCGGGGGCGGTGTCGTCCGCGTCGTCCAGGGCGGAGGTTCCGTACGGCTTCACCCAGCCCAGCAGGCCGAGGACGCTGTACAGGACGAAGGCGGTGGCCAGGGAATTGAGGGCCGGTATGCCGCCGTCGTAGAACTTGCCGACGCAGAACGCGGCGATCCAGATGGCCAGGGACATCGGCACCCAGGTCGGCGAGGAGGCCGGCAGGGTCTCCGAGGCGCGGGTCTCGTCCAGCGGCCTGCGCATCCGCTTCACGATCCAGTACTCGGCCACGATGATGCCGCCGATGGGCGGGATGGCGACGCCGAGGACGGAGAGGAACTCGGTGAAGTGGGTCATGATCCCGACGGCGGACAGGACCGTGCCGGCGATACCGAGGACGATCGTGACCACACCGCGGTGCAGCCGCTTGCCGAAGACGACCTGGAAGAAGTTGACGACGCCGAGCGAGGAGCCGTACAGGTTCCAGTCGTTGATCTTCGCGGTGGACATCAGGACCACCAGCACGCCGAAGACGCCCGAGGTGGAGAGCACGATGTGCGACACCTCGCTGCTCTTCACCAGGTGGCCCAGGAGCACACCGGTCATGCCGACGATGTACTCGGAGAGGATCATCGACGAGGCACTCTGCAGGAAGACGTGCGAGCCCTTCCTGTTGTACCGGGTCATCTCCGGGGCCACGATCGCGCCGGTCATGAAGCCGCCCGCGATGGCGGTGGCGGCGACGGCCAGCGGGATGGTCTGGCCGGGCGGCGGGGAGCTGATCAGGTCGCTCAGGGAGTGGTCCTTCAGCGTGGAGATCACCGACCAGGCGACCATCGCGAAGAACAGCGGGGTGACGATCTTGGCGAAGACGGCCATGTACTTGAAGCCGAAGATCACCAGAGCGGTGATGGCGACACCGGCCAGCACGCACCACATCCAGGACGGTCCGCCGACCAGTGCCGAGACGCTGTTGCCGAAGATCGTGTTCTGGACGCCGAACCAGCCGACCAGGCTGACCGCGATCACGAAGCTGACCAGTGCAGAACCGTTTCTGCCGAAGCCGACCCAGCGGGTCAGCATCGGGGTCGCCAGACCCTCGCGCATCCCGGCCAGGCCGATCGCGAAGATCACGACCTCCAGGATCACCGCGCCGAGCGTGAAGGCGAGGAACGCGTCGCCGAACGTCATGCCGACGCCGATGGTGGCGCCGAGGGTGAACTGCGAGATCGAACCGGACTGGGCCAGCCACTGGAGCAGCATCGACCAGAAGCCGAAGCGCTTGTCGCGCGGGACGCGGGAGAGCGCGTAGTCGTCGCTGCCGATGGACTTGGTCTCGTGGGCCACGGCCTCGGCCCGCTGGGTGGCTGCCATCAGGACTCCTGCTGGGGGGTACGGCCGAGGGTCTGGAGGTGTGCCAGTGACCCGTAGCGACGGATGAGGTTGTCGAACTCCACCGCGTCGTGGAAGTCCAGGTGGCCGCCGCCGAAGGCCTTGGCGACCTCGACGGCGTACCGGGCGGCGGACGCGATGTCCGTCTCGTGGCTCGCGCCCGTGCCGCAGCCGGGCACCGCGGCGGCCGAGGTGATGGCCAGGCCGATGACCGGGGCGGCCGTCGCGGTGGCGGGCTGGAGAATCGAATTGATGTGGTGTGCACCGTTACCGTACGGGGTGATGTCCTGCGTGGTCACGGGGTACGTGACCAACGGCTCACCCGTCACCACGGCCAGCAGCTCGCCCAGGCGCTCGCTGACCCGGAGCACCCAGCCCTCCTTGACGGTGGGCGAGAGGGCGAGGCCCTTGTGGTTGATGATGCGGTTGCCCTTGGTGGTGTCGATGGAGAGCACGGCCTCCATCTCGTCGGTCACCTCGTGGCGGTTCATCGTGGCGATGTCCACGGGCGAGCCCATGAACGGCACCGGGTCGTGCGGCTCGGTCGGCGCGTCCGGGCAGATGTGGGTGGCGACGATCACATCGCCGGGCAGCACGTCGCCGCGGCGGCGCATGTCGAGCAGCTTGGCGGCGGTGGCGATGGCGGCGACCGCTCCGTCGGCGTCGGAGACCATGCCGGTCACCTCGGGACGGGCGCCGATGCCGCCGAGCCTGCCGACCACGCCGAGCGTGCGGGCCTCGCCACCGGACGAGCGCCCTTGCGAGCCGGGGATGCGGACCATCACGAAGTCCGTCGAGCCCTGCTCGCCGACGACCGTGGTGACCTGCGCGGACGAGCCCTCGGCGCCGCTCACGGAGTCGAGGTACCCGACGACCGCCTTGCCATTGGCCCGGGGATCGTCCAGAAGATCGACGACATCCAGTACGTACTTCAACATGGGGGGCCTTTCTCGCTCATCCGGTCCCGCTGACCGGGGCCCCCGGCCGGCGCTCGACGGGGGAGAGGCGCGGGGCGGGGTGCTGAGGCCACATTCGGGATCGGATAGCGTTGAGCGCAACAGTTTCCCGTTATTTGCAATTCAGGTCTGAATGGTGAGATGACGATGGCGGAGTTCGATCTGGACCGGCGCACCCCCGCCGGGGCCCTGCAAACCGTCGACCGGGCGCTCCTCGTGCTGCTCGCCTTCGAGCGGACCCGGCCGGACTGGGGCGTCACCGAGGTCGCCGAGGAGTTCGGCTGGGACACCTCGGTGGCCCAGCGGCTGCTCGCCACCCTCGCCGGACGCGGCTTCCTCGTCTCCGACCCGGCCACCCGCCGCTACCGCATCGGCCCCGCCGTGCTGCGGCTCGGCAGGCTCTGGGAGCGCTCCGGCTCGCTGGAGCTGCTGGCCGGGCCGGTGCTGGAGGAGCTGTGCCGCGTCACGGGCGACACCGTGCTGTTCTGCCTGCCGGACAGCTTCCACATGCGGTGCGTCGCCGCCGAGGAGGGCGAGGCCGGGCCGCTGCGCTACTACCCGCTGGTCGGCGAGCTCTACCCGGCGCACGCCGGTGCGACCAGCAAGTCGTACTACGCCTATCTGCCCGACGAGCAGCGCCACCGGCTCTTCCGGGGCCGCCCGATGGCCCGCTTCACCGAGCGGACGGTCACCGACCCGGACCGGCTGGAGGAGGAGTTCCTCAGGATCCGGGCCCAGGGCTACGCCTGGACGGTCGGCGAGTACGACACCGGCATCGCCACCGTCGCCGTGCCCGTCTTCCTCGGCCGCGAGCCCTACGGCAGCCTCAGCCTCGGCGGCGCCGAGCAGCTCTTCGCGGGGGCGCCGGACGACCGGCTCGACGCGCTGCGCCACGCGGCCGGGCTGCTGGAGCAGCGGCTCACCCGCCCGCCGCAGCGCCCGAAGTCCCGCGCCCGCCGCCCCCGTACGACCTGACGGCCGTCACCACGGCCCGTCACCACGGCCCGTCGCGCCGGTCGTCGCACCGGCCCGTCACCACACCGGAAGAGAACCGAGAGGTACCCGATGAATCTGCTGCTGCTCTCCAACTCCACCCAGTACGGCCGGGGTTATCTGGAACACGCCCTCGACACCGTCACCGCGTTCCTGCCCGAAGGCGCCCGGCTGGCCTTCGTCCCGTACGCGCTCGCCGACCACGACACGTACACCGCCCGGGTCCGCGCCGCTCTCGAACCGGCCGGGATCACCGTCCGCGGGGTCCACGAGAACGCCGACCCGGTCGCCGAACTCACCGCTTGCGACGCCGTGTTCATCGGTGGCGGCAACTCCTTCCGGCTGCTGAGCGCGCTGTACCGGACCGGTCTGCGCGAGGCCGTGACCGCGGCGGTGCGGGACGGGCTGCCGTACATGGGGGCCAGTGCCGGGACGAACATGGCGGCGCCGACCCTGCGGACCACCAACGACATGCCGATCGTGCAGCCGCCGTCCTTCGAGGCGCTCGGGCTCGTCCCGTTCCAGATCAACCCGCACTACCTGGACCCGGACCCGGCCAGCACCCACAAGGGCGAGACCCGCGAGGAGCGGCTGACGGAGTTCCTGGAGGAGAACGACGTACCGGTGCTCGGCCTGCGCGAGGGCTCCTGGCTGCGGGTCGAAGGGGACCGGGCCCGGGTGGACGGCGCCCACCCGGCCCGGCTGTTCACCCGCGGCGCGCAGCCGCGGGAGCTGGCGGCGGGCTCGGACGTCTCACCGCTCCTTGCGACGACGCCGCGGTTCGATACTCCGGCGCGCTGACCGCGGGGCTCACCGCGCCCCGGCCGCCCCGGTCCTCTCCTCCGCCCCGTCGCCTTCCCCGGTGCGTACCTGCCCGCGGTGTCCGCCGCGCAGGTACGCGCTGGTGAGGGCGGGCAGGATCGCCGGAAGGGCGAGGACGGCCAGGGCGATGCCCAGGACGATGGGGGCGCGGAGCCCGTGCGCCGGGATCAGGGCCGACCCCAGTGCGGAGCCCAGGATGACGCCGAGGGTGATGAACGACGCGTGGACGGTGTTGACCAGCGGGGTGGTGCCGCCGGCCCGCTGCACCCGCACGGCCATCGCGGGGTTCATCGTCACGCCGACCAGACCGATGCCCAGTACGAACACCAGCGCCAGCGGCGGGACATCGGTGAAGAGCGCGAGTCCGGTCAGGAAGACGACGTTCAGGCCGGTGCCGGTCAGCAGGGTCGAGACGGTGTGCCGGTCCGCCAGGCGGGCGACCACCATGTTGCCGACCAGGGTCGCGGCGCCGTAGGCGAGCAGGAGCAGCGGGACCAGGCCCGCGGAGAAACCGGTGACCTCGGTGAGGATCGGCGTGAAGAAGCTGAACGCGGAGAACGTCGCCCCGATGATCAGCGTGCTGGAGACGAGCGCCAGCCGGAACTGCGGCCTGCGCAGGACCGCGAGCTCGTCCCGTATCGAGCGCGGCGCTTCCGCGGGCGCGCCGGGACCGGCTGCTCCGGCGGCTCCGGTGGGTTCGGCGGGGTTGCGGACGAACGCGAGGGTGAGGACCGCGGCGGCCACCGTGAGCAGGGAGATGGTCCAGAAGGCGGCCCGCCAGCCCAGCCGGTCGCCGACGAACGTCGCCAGCGGAAGCCCGAGCAGGGTGCCGAGCATCAGGCCGTTCATGGCGACACCGTTCGCCCGGCCGCGCATCCGCTCGTCCACCAGCCGAGCGCTCAGCGACACCGCGATGCCGAAGAACGCCTGCGAGGCCGTGCCGCTGACGACGCGTGCGGCCACCATGACCGGGTACGACGTCGCCAGTGCCGCGACGACGTTGCCGACGAGGAAGACCGCGATGATCGTCAGCAGCGCGTTCCTCGGCGGGATCCGCAGCAGCGACAGGGTCAGGACCGGCCCGCCGACCGTCATCGCGACGGCGAAGACCGTGACGAGGTAGCCGATCTGCTCGATCCCGGTGCCCAGGCCCTCGGCGAGCTGCGGCATGAGCCCGGCGACGGCGAACTCGCTGGTCACCATCGCGAAGATGCCCGCCGCGAGAATGTGGACGGCCAGGGGGACCTTCCCGGCCGGGGCGAGCCTTGTCGGCGTGGTTGTGTTCATGTCGGCCGCTTTCTGTGATGGAGGATCCAAAATGAGGGCATGCGGAAACCCTCGACCGCGCGAGGGCCCTCGGACGGGTCCCTCGCGCGTGAGGCGAGGTGGGATGGGGTGGGGGGGGGTCAGCCCAGGAGGGCGTGGAGTCCGGCGAGCGCCACCCGTCGCAGGGTTTCGGCGTCGACACCGGCCTGGGCGGTGACCCGGATGCCGGAGATGACGGTGCTGACCAGGAGGGCCCCGTCATGGGGGTCGATGCCCGCGGGAATGCTTCCGTCGGTCCGCCCGGCGCGGATGGCGTCGGCCAGGAGTGCGGTCCGCTCGCGCAGATCGCGATCGAGCATGCGGGCGACGCGCTCGTCCCGTTCGCGCAGGGCGGGGTCCATGAAGCTCTGCACCACCATGCATCCGGCGGCGTGCCCCCGGCGGACCGCCGCCTGCTCCTCGGCGACGACGAGATCGACCAGGGCCCGCAACCGGTCCGCGCCGCGGAGCCCGTCGTCCGTCAGGAGCGCGGTCTGCCGCTCGCGGATGGTGTCGATGTAGTGCTCCAGGGCTCGCACGAACAACTCGTCCTTGGAGACGAAGGTGTTGTAGAGACTGCTGCGCCGGACGTCGGCCGCCTCGCAGAGCTGCTCGGTCGAGGTGTTGGCGAATCCGCGCACCCGGAACTCGGCAGCCGCGGCATCGAGCACCGCGCTCTCGTCGAACATCCGTGGTCTACCCATGGACGGCACCCTAACAGGTTCTGGATGGAGGAATCCAAAAAGGAGGTGGGCCCCTTCGGGGTGCGTACGCCTCGGCCGGCTGCGGTCACCCGTTCCCCGGGCGCGGCGTCACGGGGTGCTCGCGTCCGCGCGGCGGACGCGTCCGCAACGGCCGCGGCCAGGGGGTCCCGGGCCGGACGGCCGAGGAGATCCGGGCATCCGCCGACGGGTGTCCGGTGACGGCCGGCCCCTGGCGGCGGGTGTCCTGT
The DNA here is from genome assembly GCF_042262625.1 of Streptomyces sp. NPDC056347. Classification (NCBI taxonomy): domain Bacteria; kingdom Bacillati; phylum Actinomycetota; class Actinomycetes; order Kitasatosporales; family Streptomycetaceae; genus Streptomyces; species Streptomyces sp. NPDC056347. The sequence continues at coordinate 42,564 of NZ_JBHJQP010000020.1, forward strand.
GCTCAGGCGTTCGCCGACGGGTGTCCTGTGCCGGGCGTTCGCCGACGGGCGTCCGGTGACGGGCATCCGCCGAAGAGGAGCGGCGCCGCCACCGCGCATCGGCCGCTCCTCCCTACGACGACACCGTGGTGCGCCGCTCCTGCGCGCCGACCTCCAGCACCAGATCGGCGTCCACCGCCGGCCCGTCGCCCGGGTACGCCGCCGGGCGGGCGCACGGGGAGAACCCGGTGGCCGAGCCGACCAGCACATAGCTCCCGCCGCGCGGGGCGGCCAGGACGTAGCGACCGTCCTCGTCCGCCACGGCGAGACCGGCCTGCCGCCCCCGGTGGTCGACCAGCGTCACATTGGCGCGGACCACCGGGGCGCCGTCCGGGCCCAGCACCCGCCCCCGGAAGCCCCCCGGACCGGCCACCGGACCCGGGGCGGCGGGGGCCGCGGGCGCCGGGACCCCGTCCTCGCTGCTCGCCAGCAGCGTCGGGCGCACCGCGTCGCGCCGGGCCGGCAGGAACGCGGCCAGCACCAGCCCCGCCACCACCGCGCCCGTCGCGATCAGGAACGAGATGCGGAACCCCTCCATCGAGGGCAGCACGGCCCCGCCCGTACGCACCGAGGTGTTCGCCAGCACCATGCCGATCACGGCGCTCGACACCGATGTGCCGATCGACCGCATCAGGGTGTTCAGCCCGTTGGCCGCGCCGGTCTCGGAGGGGTCCACCGCGCCGATGATCAGCGCGGGCAGCGAGGAGTAGGCCAGCCCGATGCCCGCCCCGAGCACCACCGCGATCACCACGGTCTGCCAGGCGGCGCTCATCAGCCCGATCCCCGCCCCGTAGCCGACGGCCATGATCAGCATGCCGAGCATCAGCGAGACCTTGGGGCCCCGGCGGGCGGAGAGCCGGGCGTACGCCGGGGCGACGAGCATCATCGTGATGCCGAGCGGCGCCACGCACAGCCCGGCGACCACCATCGACCGCCCGAGCCCGTACCCCGTGGACTCCGGGAGCTGGAGCAGCTGCGGGAGCACCAGCGAGACCGCGTAGAACGCGACCCCGACCATGATCGAGGCGAGGTTGGTCAGCAGCACCTCGCGCCGGGCGCTGGTACGCAGATCGACCAGCGGGGTCGGGCTGCGCAGCTCGAACAGGCCCCACAGGAGCAGGATCAGCAGCGCGCCGGCGAGCAGGCCGAGCGTGGCGGCCGAGGTCCAGCCCCAGTCGGCGCCCTTGGTGATCGGCAGCAGCAGGCAGACCAGTCCGAGCGAGAGCCCCAGCGCACCGGGCAGGTCGAAGCGGCCGGGGGCGCGCAGCGAGGTCTCCGGCACGGCGAGGACGGTGAGCACCATCGACAGCACCCCGAGACCGGCCGAGCCGAGGAACAGGGTGTGCCAGTCGGCGTGCTGGGCGACCAGCGCCGCGGCGGGCAGCGCCAGCCCGCCGCCCACGCCGATCGAGGAACTCATCAGCGCCATCGCCGAACCGAGCCGCTCGCGGGGCAGTTCGTCACGCATGATGCCGATGCCGAGCGGGATGGCGCCCATGGCGAAGCCCTGGAGCGCGCGCCCCACGATCATGATGACCAGGTCGTCGGTGAAGGCGCATATCAGGGAGCCGATCACCATCACGGCGAGGCTGGCGAGCAGCATCTTCCGCTTGCCGTGGAGGTCGCCGAGCCGGCCCATGATCGGGGTGGCGACGGCCCCCGCGAGGAGCGTCGCCGTCATCACCCAGGTGGCGTTCGACGGGTCGGTGTGCAGCAGCGCGGGCAGGTCCTTGATGACGGGTACGAGCAGGGTCTGCATCACCGCGACGGTGATGCCCGCGAAGGCGAGCACCGGGACGATCCCGCGGCCGGCCTTGCGCGGGCGGGGATCGGGGAGCTCCCCGGGGTGCTGTTCGTTCGTCGGCTGTGGCATGCGTGCGGCCTCCGGGCGGCGTGGTCGAGGTCGGAACGAGGCGTACGGGCGGCGCGGGCGGGCAGCTCCGGCCGCCGACTGTGTGCAGTGTGAAACCTTTCAGGCGTACGGCGTATTCCGATGAACGCGACGCGAACGGAGCACGGCGGCGCACTCGTTGGGCGCGCGGGGGCGGACCCGAAGCGATCCACCTGTCATCTGACCTTCCGTCAGAATGGAACGTGTTCTACTCTTGCGCCGTTCCAGTGGCTGCGACCGGCGAGGATCCGCATGGGCATCGGAATCACCGAAGAGCACAGGGAGTTGGCGCAGTCCGTACGGGGGTGGCTGGCGCGCGCCGTACCGCCGCAGGAGGTGCGGAAACTGCTCGACGCGGACGCCCCGGCCACCCCCGGCGTACGCCCCGGGTACTGGGACGGGCTCGCCGAACAGGGCCTGCTCTCCCTCCATCTCCCCGAGGAACACGGCGGCGCGGGCGGCCGCCTCCTCGACCTGGCCGTGGTCCTCGAGGAGGCCGGACGGGCCGCCCTGCCCGGCCCCTATCTGGCCAGTTCCCTCGCCTCCGCCGTCCTGGGCGAAGCCGGGCCGCCCGGCCCGGCACGCGCCCTCGCGGCGGGCGAGCGCGTCGGCGCCGTCGCGCTCGGGCCCGGCAGCCTGACCGCCGTCGAACACGGCGACGGCCACCTGCTCGACGGCACCGCACCCCCGGTCCTCTCCGGCGCCGACGCGGACCTGCTGCTCCTGCCCGCCGCATCGGCCACCGGCACCCTCTGGTTCGCCGTCGACACCGCCACCGAGGGGCTGACCGTCCGCCCGCACCACGGCGCCGACCCGACCCGGCCCACCGCCGAGGTGCACGCCGCCGGAGTGCTCGTCCCCGCCGCCCGGCTCGTCCCGGTTGACACCGCACGCGTCCGCGACCTCGCCGCCGTCCTGTTCGCCGCCGAAGTCTGCGGGACCGCCGCACAGACCCTGCACCTCGCGGCCGAACACGCCAGGATCCGCGAACAGTTCGGCCGCCCCATCGGAAAGTTCCAGGGCATCAAGCACCTCTGCGCCGACATGCTCGTACGGGTCGAACGGGCCCGCGCGCTGGTCTGGGACGCCGCCCGCGCCGCCGACGAGGAGGGGGCCGGCCCCGACGTACGGTCCATGACCGCCGCCCTCGCCGCGTCCGAGGCCCTCGAAGCCGCGTACGGCTGCGCCAAGGACTGCATCCAGGTCCTCGGCGGCACCGGCTTCACCTGGGAGCACGACGCCCATCTGTACCTGCGCCGCGCCCTGGTGGCCCGCCAGCTGCTCGGCTCCGGCGACACCCACCGGCTGCGCGCCGTCCGGCTCGCCGAGGGCGGGGCACGGCGCGGACTCACCGTCGAACTGCCCGCCGGGGCCGCCGCGTACCGGGACGCGGCCCGCGAGGCCGTGGCCGGAGCCCGGGGACTCGACCCGAAGGCCGCCCGCCGCGCCCTCGCCCCGACCGGCTACGCCGCCCCGCACCTCCCCGCCCCCCACGGGCTGGGCGCCGGCCCCGTACAACAGCTCGCCGTCCAGCGGGAACTGGCCGAGCAGGGGATACGGCTCAGCGACCTCGGGATCGCCACCTGGGTGGTGCCCTCGCTCATCGCCCACGGCACGCCCGAGCAGCAGGAGCGCTACCTGCTGCCCACCCTGCGCGGCGAACTCCTGTGGTGCCAGCTCTTCTCCGAGCCCGGCGCGGGCTCCGACCTCGCCTCGCTGCGCACGAGGGCGGAACGCACCGAGGACGGCTGGCGGATCAACGGCCAGAAGGTGTGGACGAGCGCCGCCCAGTGGGCCGACCACGGCATCCTGCTCGCCCGGACCGACCCCGACGCCCCCAAGCACCAGGGCATCGGCTACTTCCTCGTCGACATGAAGAACACCCCCGGCATCGACATCCGGCCCCTGCGGGAGATCACCGGCGACCGCCTCTTCAACGAGGTGTACTTCGACGACGTCCTGCTGCCCGACGACGCCGTCGTCGGCGCACCCGACGACGGCTGGCGGGTCGCCCGCAACACCCTGGGCAACGAACGCGTCCACATGGCCGACCAGATGACCTTCGACACCGGCCTCGAAGCGCTGATCGCCCGCTCCGGCGAACTCGACGGAGCCTGCCGGGCCCGTATCGGGGCACTCGTCGCCGAGGCCCACGCGCTCGGCTGCATCGGGCTGCGCACCACCCTGCGGCAGGTCTCCGGACTCGAACCCGGCGCCGGGGCCTCCGTACGCAAACTCGTCCAGACCACCCACCAGCAGAAGGTCGCCGAACTCGTCCTCGAACTGCTCGGCCCGGCGGGCGCCACCGGCGAGGGCCCCCAGGAACGGGCCCTGCACGGCTTCCTGATGTCCCGCTGCCTGACCATCGCGGGCGGCACCACCCAGGTCCAGCTCAATGTCGTCGCCGAGCGCATCCTCGGCCTCCCGCGCGACTGAACGCGATCGAAACCGAAGGGACCGCCCCGTGAAACCCATGAAACTCATGAAGGCGTACGTCGTCGGCGTCGGCATGACGAAGTTCGAGAAGCCCGAGACCCGCGACTGGCAGTACTGGGACATGGCGAAGGAGGCCGGGACGGCGGCGCTCGCCGACGCCTCGCTCGACTACGAGCGGATCCAGCAGGCCGTCGTCGGCTACTGCTTCCAGCCCTCCACCGCCGGCCAGCGCGCCGTCTACGGACTGGGCCTGACCGGCATCCCCGTCTACAACGTCAACAACAACTGCGCCACCGGCTCCAGCGCCCTGATGGCGGCCCGCCAGTTCGTCGAGGGCGGCGGCAGCGACTGCGTCCTCGCGCTCGGCTTCGAGAAGATGGCGCGCGGCGCACTCGGCGGCGGGGGCGCGGACGGCGGCGCCGCCGACTTCAAGACCTCGCCGGTCGCCCGGCACTACGGGGTCATGGCCGCCGCCCACGGCTTCGAGATGAGCCCGCCCACCGCCCAGATCTTCGGCAACGCGGCCCGCGAGCACATGGCACGGTACGGGACCACCGAGGCGCAGCTCGCCGCCGTCGGCGCCAAGAACCACCGGCACTCGGTCAACAACCCGTACGCCCAGTTCCAGGACCCGTACACGGTCGAGGAGATCCTCGCCGCGAAGACCATCCACCGCCCGCTGACCAAGCTCCAGTGCTCACCCACCTCCGACGGCGCGGCCGCCGCCGTCGTCGTGTCGGAGCGCTTCGTCGAACGCCACGACCTCGGCGACCGGGCGGTGGAGATCGCCGCCCAGGCCATGACCACCGACACCGGCGACTCCTTCGCCTCGGGCACCTGCATCGACGCGGTGGGCCTGCCGATGTCGCGGGCCGCCGCCCGCCAGGTGTACGAGGCGGCCGGGCTCTCGGCCGCCGACCTGGACGTCATCGAGCTCCACGACTGCTTCTCCATCAACGAACTCCTCACCTACGAGGCGCTCGGCCTGTGCGGCGAGGGCGAGTCCGGCAAGCTCGTCGAGTCCGGCGCCACCACGTACGGCGGGCGCTGGGTGGTCAACCCCTCCGGCGGGCTGATCTCCAAGGGCCACCCGCTCGGCGCCACCGGCATCGCCCAGGTCGCCGAACTCACCTGGCAGCTGCGGGGCGAGGCGGGCGACCGTCAGGTGCACGGCGCCCGCACCGGCCTCGCCCACAACATCGGCCTCGGCGGCGCCGCCGTGGTGACCCTGCTGCGGCGCCAGGGGTGACGGGACACCCCGCGTTCGCCGACCGGCCCCACGGCGGCCCGGGGGCGCGCAGCCGGGCGCGGCGAACGCGGGGGCGGGGGCGGGGGCATGGGTGCCTTCCGTCTCCGGTGCCATGCCATGCCATGCCGAAGCCGACGAGCCGGGCTTCACCGTCCTGCGGGAGAACGCCGGCGGGCTTGAAGGCCGCTGTGGGCCCGGCCCGTGGCGTGCGGTCGCCACAGGCCCTCGCGGATCTGGAGCGGCAGGAGGGCCGGACGCGGCCCGCGCCGTCCCGTCCGGCCGCGCTCCGGAGCCGGCCCTCAGAGCCAGCCCTGCTGCCGCGCCGCCCGCACCGCCTCCATCCGGTTGCGGGTGCCGGTCTTGCCGATCGCAGCGGACAGATAGTTGCGCACGGTGGACTCCGAAAGATGCAGCTTCGCCGCGATGTCGGCGACCGTCGCCCCGTCCACCGAGGCGTTCAGCGCGTCCCGTTCGCGCGCGGTGAGCGGGCTGGGCCCGGCGCTGAGCGCGGCGGCGGCCAGAGCCGGATCGATCACCGTCTCCCCGGCCAGCACCCGCCGCACCGCCACCGCCAGCTCCTCGACCGGACCGTCCTTGACCAGGAAACCGGCCGCCCCGGCCTCCATCGCCCGGCGCAGATAGCCGGGGCGGCCGAACGTGGTCAGGATCAGCACCCGGCAGTCCGGCACCTCCGTACGCAGATCCGCGGCGGCGTCCAGCCCGCTGCGCCCCGGCAGTTCGATGTCCAGCAGCGCCACGTCCGGCCGGAACCGCAACGCGGCCGCCACGATCTCGTCCCCGGCACCGACCTGCGCCACGACCTCGATGTCCGGCTCCAGCCCGAGCAGCAGCGCGAGCGCGCCCCGCATCATCCCCTGGTCCTCGGCGAGGAGCACCCGGGTGAGCCGTGCCGGGCGGTGGTCCTGCGGCATCTCGTTCACGCGGGACAGATTAGGCGCTGCCCCGCGGTTCGGAGCCGTCCGCGTGCGCGCCGAAGGAGTGTCCGCGCACCGCGACCGCCGCGCACAGGGCCGCGAGGGGGAGCTCCGCGGCCACGGCCATGACGACGGCGACGGCCAGCTCCGGCCCGGGGGCGGCGGTGGCGAGATCGGCGCAGGCGTCGGCGAGGAGCAGCAGCGCCGCGGCGGCCGAGGGAGCACGGTGCCGGGCGTCGCCCCGCAGCAGGCGGTGCCCGGCGGCGAGCAGCGCGGCGGCCTCCAGGGCGTCGAGGACGACCCAGGCGGCGGACTCGGCGGGCGGAAGGGAACCGGCGAGGTAGCCGAGCCAGGGAAGCAGCACGAGGCCCGCCCCCGTGAGCACGAGCCCCTGTCGGCGCCGGACACGGCCGGGGCGGCAGGTGCTGTCGGCCGCGGGGCGACCCCAGCCGGAGGACGGCGGGCCGAAGGCGGCAAGGGGCACGTCGGGGCCTCGTTCCGTAGCGCGGGTCCAGCCGTTGGACCCCCGGACAACCCTCCGTTCCGCGCCGCCCGGAGTCAGTAACACCGCTTTCCGTCCTGGGGTGGCACCAGTTGCACCTCCGGAACGGACGAGAGGTTCATGGCGGGCCGTGAAGACGCGCCTCTACGGTGGGACGATGCAGCTACCGCCCCGGCAGCGGCGGGCACTTGCCCGCCTGTCCCGCGACGTCTCCTTCCTCGCCCTGGGGCTGCCGCTCCATCTCGTCCTGGGTTTCGCGCTGTTCATGGCCTTCGGCCTGATGTGGGAGACCGTCGAGGGAGGGGACGACAGCACGCCGGTGGTCCTCGGGATCACGCTGGTGCTGGCGGCCTGCTGCCTGCCGGTGCTGACCGCGGCCCAACGCCGGCGCTTCCGGCGGCTGCTCGGCGTCGACATACCGCGCCCGGGACGGCGCCGGCCGTGGCGGCGGATCGGCTACCACTGCCTGGCCGGGGCGGTGCTCGGCACGCTCGAAGGGATCGTGGTCGGGCTGCTGCCGACCGGGGCGGTCGCGGCACTTGCCCCCGGGTGGGTGTACGCGCTGCCCGCGCAGTGGCGGGCGGGGTTCCTCGGCAGCGCGACGTGGACGGTCTCGGTGTCCCTGGTGGGACTGGCCGTGCTGGCCGCCGTACCGGGCCTGGCCGCCGCCCTCGTACGCCTGGAGAGCCGGGTGGGCCCCGCACTGCTCGGCCGGGGCGGCAGGGAGGACCTGGCGCGCCGCGTCCAGGACCTCACCGAGAGCCGGGCCGGCGCGGTCGACGCGGCGGACGCGGAGCGGCGGCGCATCGAACGGGACCTGCACGACGGCGCGCAGCAGCGGCTGGTGTCGCTGGCACTCAACCTGGGCCTGGCCAGGGCCACGCTGACGGATCTGCCGCCGGAGGCGCGCGAGGTGATCGACACGGCGCACCGGGAGGCGATGGAGGCGATCGAGGAGCTGAACGACCTGGTACGCGGCCTGCACCCGGCGGTACTGGACGAACTCGGCCTGGACGCCGCGCTCTCCGGGCTCGCGGCCCGTGCCCCGCTCCCTGTACGGCTCCTGGCGGACCTGCCGCGCCGGCCGGCACCGGCGGTGGAGGCGGTGGCCTACTTCGTGGTGTCCGAGGCGCTGGCCAATGTCGCCAAGCACGCGCGGGAGGCGACCCGGGCGGATGTGACGGTCACGCTGCTGGGCGCGATACTGCGGGTGGTGATCGTGGACGACGGTCCGGGCGGTGCCGACCCCCTCGGAGGGAGCGGCCTCACAGGGCTCGCCCAGCGCGTGCGGTCGGTCGACGGAACGTTCCGGCTGAGCAGCCCCCTGGGGGGACCGACCATGATGAGTGTGGAGTTGCCGTGCCAGAGCTGACGAGTGCCACCGCCGGACGGGGAGACGGCGGGTCCGGCAGGCGGCGCGCGGTCATCGCCGAGGACTCCGTGCTGCTGCGGATGGGGCTGGTCAGGGTCGTGGAAATGGCCGGCTTCGAGGTGGTTGCCGAGGCGGGCGACGCGGAGGGGCTGCTGGCCGCCGTCGAGGAGCACCGGCCCGACCTGGCCGTGGTGGACGTCCGCATGCCGCCCGGCTTCACCGACGAGGGGGTGCGCGCGGCCCTGTCGATCCGCCGCGACCGGCCGGCGACCGCCCTGCTGCTGCTCTCCCAGTACGTCGAGGAGCGCTACGCGGCCGAGCTGCTCGCCGCCAACACCAGCGGCGTGGGCTATCTGCTGAAGCAACGTGTCGCCGACGTGGAGGAGTTCATCGAGGCGCTGCGGCGGGTGGCGGACGGCGGTACCGCGCTGGACCCGCAGGTCGTCGCGCAACTCCTCGTACGGCGGTCGAGCGACCCGCTGGACCGGCTGACGGCCCGTGAACGGGAGGTGCTCGCCCTGATGGCCGAGGGCCGCTCCAACGCGGGCATCGCCGCCCGGCTCGTGGTCAGTGAGAGCGCCGTCGCCAAGCACATCAACAGCATCCTCGCCAAGCTCGACCTCCCCAGGGCCGACGCCGACCACCGCCGGGTGCTGGCCGTGCTGCGTTTCCTGGGGGTGGGCGCCCGGCCCGGTCACTGACCCCGGCGCGACGCCCTACGCCACCCGGCACTCCGCGGCGATCGCCGCGCGGACGGCGGACAGCTCCCGGTCGAGCGCCCGCATCTCGTCGCCGGCCGGGGCGAGGGTCGGTCCGGTGCGGGGGAGGGTGCCGACGAACCGGATACGCAGATGGGTGGGGGGCTTCCCGGTGCCGGACGCGTCGCCCCGGAGCTCGGAGAGACGGTGCAGGCGCGCCCGTTCGGAGTCCGGGACCGAGGCGCAGTAGGCGCGCATCGCCTCCCACGGATCGCCGCTGCCCCGGGTGACGCGGTGCAGGGCGAAGGCGGCCGGTTCCCGCAGCAGCAGGGTCCGCAGCAGGGATTCCGTGGCGGCGGCGGTGGTGAGGGCGGCGGCCGTCCGGTCCGCCCGGTACGTCCGGTCGACGGACCGGGGGTCCAGCCACCGCAGCCCCGAGTGGAGCAGGTGCGCGCCCTGGGAGAGCAGCCCCAGCAGCGGGCGGGCGACCATCTCGCCGGCCCGGGCGAGGTTGCCCGCCCGCCCGCCGCCGGCGAGGTCGTGGTGCGCCCGGGGCTGCTCGGGGTCCGGCCTGAGCAGGTTCTCCCAGCCCGCCAGCGCCTCCAGCGCGGAGCGGACCGTGCGGGCGTGCGGCCGTCGCTCGTCCGCCGCGTGGGCGAGTTCGTGGACGAGCAGGGCGAGCCGCTGATCGTCGGTGAGGGTCTCCCAGAGGGGCAGGCCCAGCACGAGAGCCCGGCGGCGGCGCAGGCCCACGGACACCCAGTGGGCCCCGTACCGGGTGTCGAAGGCGATCAGGTCGGGCGGGCGGGTGGAGACCTCGGCGCCGATCCGTGCGACGAGCGCGTGGAGCGCGGGCGCGGTGGCGCGGTCGACGGTGTGCCGGGGCGGCCGGCCCGGACGGGGGAACAGCATGAAGGCGGCGAGGAGTTCGACGACACCCAGCACCTGCTGGGGTCGGGTGCCGGTGGCCAGCAGCCACACCCCGGTCACGGCCAGGGCGACGGTGACCAGATTGACGACGGTGGCGAACGCGAACGCGACGTACCGGGCGGCGCTCGGGGGTGGGGTGTCCGTGCCGTGCTCCGCCGTCCGCCGGTACAGACGCTCGTGGCGCGCCAGTTCGCGGGAGGCACTCCTGGAGACGGTGACCGGACCGGCCGGGTCCACGTTCCAGTCGCAGGCCGGGCACCAGCTGCTGAACCGGTCGTCCGCCGTCGGCAGCGTCGTGCGGCACTGGGGGCAGATCGCGTCCGAGTCGTCCGTCATGGAATGTGATCCTGCGCGGAACCCGGCATGGGTGCTGCTCGAACGGGTAGTCGTTGTCCGTTCGTGACTCACCGGGCCCGGGACGGCTCCGGCCGGCTCCCGCCCGGCTCCTCCCCGCCCGGATCCGGCCCGCCCGCCTCTGGTCCGTCCGACGGGAGCTCCGCCGTCACCACGAAGCCGCGGCCCGGATCGGGGCCCGCGCGCAGGCTGCCGCCCGCCGCGGCCAGGCGTTCGGTGAGCCCGGTCAGGCCGGTGCCGCCGATGCCGGTGACCGGTGGGGTGTCCGGGCCGGGGCCGTCGTCCGTCACCGTCAGCCGGACCCGGCCGGCCGCGCCCTCCAGGACGAACGAGCAGCTCGTCGCGCGGGAGTGGCGTACGACGTTGGTGACGGCCTCCCGGACCACCCAGCCCAGCAGCGCCTCCGTCTGCGGGGCGAGCGGCGGCCCCGAGCGGCGGAGCACCGGCTCGATCCCGGCGGCGGTCAGCGCCGAGCGCGCCCGGTCCAGCTCGGTGGCGAGGCTGCCCTCCCGGTAGCCGGTGACCGCCTCCCGGATCTCGGTGAGTGCCTGACGGCCGACCGCCTCGATGTCGGACACCTGCGAGAGCGCCGCGTCCAGATCGCGCGGGGCGAGCCGGCGCGCGGCCTCCGACTTGACCACGATCACCGAGAGCGTGTGGCCCAGCAGGTCGTGCAGATCCCGGGAGAACCGCAGCCGCTCCTTCTCCACGGCCGTACGGGCCAGCTCCTGCCGGGTGGCCCGCAGCTCCATCACGGTCTCCGAGAGGGCCAGGATCGCGGAGGTCACCGCCCCGGAGATGAACGTGCCGTAGCCGATCGTCCACGGCTCCGAGCCGCCGCGCCACACCGCCACCGCCACGGCGACCGCGGTGAGCGCGAACAGCCCCAGCCCCAGCCGCCGCTTGCGCAGAATGGTCCCGCAGGCCAGCGAGAGCAGCGGGAAGAACAGCAGCCAGCTCCCGCCGTACCCGATCGCCAGCGCCAGGGTGACGGCGGTCATCGCGCCGAGCAGCACGTACGACACCGGGCTCTCCCGCTTCGACCGCTCGAAGCCCCGGAACACCACCGACACGTAGAGGGAGTTGAACAGGAGCAGCCCGAGGCCACCCAGCCAGGGGTTGGACGCGTCGCCCTGGAAGAGGTTGGAGAAGGAGCCGAGGCCCAGCAGCAGCCAGGGCAGCAGCGCGAACGGACCGGGCGGACCGGGGCGCCGCCCCGCCTTCCCGCCCCGCCGCAGCCGCAGGCGGGACCGCCGCCCCTCGCACGCCTCGTCCGTCCGGTTCCCGGTCATGACCGTCTCCCCCGATCCCGTCACACGGTCCTGGTCGACCGACGGTAGGAGACCACGGCGTACGCCCCGAAGCACAGCAGCCACCCGCAGAGCACCGCGACCGTGCCCGCGCCGGGCGCGTGGCCCTCGGTGGTGGCCCAGCCCAGCTCGGCGAAGCGGTTGGCGGGGGTGTACCCGCCGATGGTGCCGAGCCACCCCGGCAGCGCCTCCCGCGGGAACCACAGCCCGCCGGCGACCGCGAAGCCCATCAGGCACGTCATGTTGACCACTCCGGTGCCCTGCGGGGTCAGCCGGTAGCCGTTGCCGAGGCCGAGCATGGTGAAGGGCAGCGCCCCGATCCACAGCAGCAGCACCAGCACGATCCACTGCCAGGCGTCCAGCCGCACCCCGTTGACCAGCCGGCCGGACAGCAGCACCGTCAGGATCGTCGGCAGGACCGTCACCGAACCGCTGACCGCACGGCCCACGACCGCCCGCGCGGGGGAGAGCGGGGTGACCCGCAGCTGGTCCAGCCAGCCGAGCGACCGGTCGGACGCCACTCCCGTACCGATCGACATCGCCGAGCCCAGCGCCCCGTACGCGGCCATGCCGACCATCGAGGACGTGCGCCAACTACCGTCGTTCTCGCCGATGTTGGTGAAGAGCAGATACATCATCACCGGCATTCCGGTGCCGAAGACCAGGAAGAAGGCGTCGCGCAGGGTCCGGCGTATTTCGAGCACGATGTAGCGGAACATCACACGGCCTCCCTCTCGGAGTCGTCGGCGGGGGCCCGGTCGGCAGGTGTGGTGAGGGCGAGGAAGGCGTCCTCCAGCGTGGCCCGGGAGACCTGGAGGCCGCGGATCGCGTCCCGGCGGGCCAGCTCCCTGACCGTGGCGTCGGAGTCGTCCGTACGCAGCAGCGCCCGGTCCCCGGACACCTCGACAAGGACCACGCCGGGCAGCCGCTCCAGGCCCTCGGCCGGGCCGCCCGCCAGGTCGAAGGAGACGAGGCTCGCGCCCGCCGCGCCCCGGAGCTCGTCGGCGGTGCCGTCCGCGACGATCCGTCCCCGGTCGATGACGACGATCCGGTCCGCGTTCCGGTCGGCCTCCTCCAGGTAGTGGGTGGAGAACAGGACGGTCTTGCCGCGCCGGGCGTACGCCCGGATCGACTCCCACAGGACGCGGCGCGCCTCCACGTCCAGCGCGGCGGTCGGCTCGTCCAGCACGATCAGCTCCGGATCGCCGGCCAGGGCGACGGCGAAGCGGACGCGCTGGGTCTGGCCGCCGGAGAGCTTGTCGATGCGCCGGTTCGCGTACGGGGTCAGCCCGGCCAGGTCGAGTGCCTCGGCGACCGGCATCGGCTCCGGGTAGGTCGAGGCGACGAAGGTGACCAGTTCGCGCACGGTGACCTTCTGGATCGCCCGCCCGTCCTGGAGCATGGCGCCGACCAGCCCCTCCCGCACCGCGTGCTCGGCGCTCCGCCCCAAGACCCGCACCGTGCCGGAGTCCGGCCGGTCGAGGCCGAGCAGCAGCCGGATGGTGGTGGACTTGCCCGCGCCGTTGCGGCCGAGCAGGGCGACCGTCTCGCCGCGGGCGATGGACACGTCGATCCCGTCCACCGCCCGCACCCGGTGCCCCGCGCGGCCGAAGGTCCGCACCGCCCCGGTGACGGCCACGGCGGCCCCGTTCCCCGTTGTCTGTGTCATGGATCCGAAGCTACGCAGCGCGAGGGCGGCCGGGCAGGGGCGTGCGTACGGACTCGGCCATGACATATGTCATGGGCCGCGCCCGCCCGGCGCCGGGCGGCACAGTGGATCTGACGCAGCGTCAGCATCGGTCTTCCCAACGGCCGGGCGCTGCGTTATACATGGGTCCATCGGCTAGAACGCGTTCTAGAAGAGGCGTCGCGGCCGGTCCCGCGCGACCTCGGTGCGGCCGACGGTGCGGACGGCCGCGCCGAGGTCTTCCCACCGCCAAGGAGCAGCCTTCCCATGCCCATTGACGCCGAAAAGGCGCTCGCCGCCGAACCCCGCTCCAGCCGCATCGGCTGGGACCACAAGGACGTCCAGCTCTACCACCTCGGGATCGGCGCGGGCTGTGCCCCCGACCGGGCCGACCCCGCCGTCGACCCCCGGGAGCTGCGCTACACCCTGGAGTCGCGGCTCCAGGTGCTGCCCTCCTTCGCCACCGTCGCGGGCGCCGGAATGGGCGGCTTCGGCGGCCTCGCCGCGCCCGGCATCGACATCGACCGTGCCGCCGTCCTGCACGGCGGGCAGACCGTCCGGGTGCACCGGCCGATCCCGGTGACCGGCAGCGCCGTACAGACCTCGAAGATCGCCGCGGTGTACGACAAGGGCAAGGCGGCCGTGCTCGTGCTGCGCAGCGAGGCGTCCGACGACGAGGGCCCGCTGTGGACCAACGACGCCCAGATCTTCGTACGGGGCGAGGGCGGCTTCGGCGGCGAACGCGGCCCCTCCGAGCGGACCCCCCGACCGGAGGCAGCCCCGGACCATGTCGTGGAACGGCCGGTCCGCCCCGACCAGGCGCTGCTGTACCGGCTGTCGGGGGACTGGAACCCGCTGCACGCCGACCCCGAGTTCGCCGCGCTGGCCGGGTTCGACCGGCCGATCCTGCACGGGCTGTGCACCTACGGCATCACGCTCAAGGCCGTCACCGACACGCTCTTCGACGGCGACGCGTCCCGGGTCCGCTCCTACCGGACCCGGTTCGCCGGGATCTTCTTCCCGGGCGAGACCCTCCGCATCGAGATGTGGGACGCCGGGAACGAGGTGCGCGTGGAGGTGAGCGCTGTCGAGCGGGAGAACGCGCCGGTCCTCGCCGACACCTTCGTCGCGTACGCCTGACCCGGGCACCGCCGCCCCGGGCACGTCCGGCCCCGGCGCCCGTGAGCCGGACCCCGAACCCGAACCCGAAGCCGCCCGATCCAGAGGGAGCCGCACCATGCGCGCAGCCGTACTTCACGAGATAGGCCAGGAGAAGCTGGAGGTCCTCGACGACGTCGAGGCGGTGGGCTTCGGCCCCGGCAAGGTCAGGCTCCGCATCAGGGCCACCGGACTCTGCCACTCCGACGTCTCCGCGATGAGCGGGGTGCTGCCGCAGCCCGCCCCGTTCATCCCCGGCCACGAGGGCGCCGGCGAGGTCCTGGACGTCGGCGACGGCGTCACCGGCCTGAGCGCCGGGGACCGGGTCCTGGTCTGCTGGCTGCCCGCCTGCGGGGCGTGCCCGTCCTGCAAGCGCGGCCAGACCCACCTCTGCCTGGCCGGGTTCATGAACGCGGGCACCCCCAACTTCAAGCGGGCCGGCGGTGACGTCTTCGGCTTCGCGGGCACCGGCACCTTCACCGAGGAGGTCGTCGTCGGCGCGGGCTGCGCGGTGCCGATCCCCGACGACGTACCGTTCGAGATCGCCGCGCTGATCGGCTGCGGGGTGACCACCGGGCTCGGCGCGGCGATCAACACCGCGAAGGTGGAGGCCGGTTCGTCGGTGGCCGTGATCGGCTGCGGCGGCGTCGGCATCTCCACGATCCAGGGGGCCCGGGTGCAGGGCGCCGCCCAGATCGTGGCTGTGGACCCGGTGGCCTCCCGGCGCGAGGCCGCCCTGCGGTTCGGCGCGACCGAGGCGGTCTCGCCCGACGAGTTCACCGACGCCAAACAGCGGATCACCGCGGGCGAGGGCTTCGACTACGTCTTCGAGGTCGTCGGCAAGTCGGCCACCGCGCGCACCGCGTACGAGCACACCCGGCGCGGCGGCACCCTGTGCGTCGTCGGCGCGGGCGCGATGGACGACAACTTCCAGGCCAACATGTTCGAGCTGTTCTTCGACGAGAAGCGGATCCTGCCCTCCATGTACGGCGGCGGCGACGTGCTCCGCTCCTACGAACGCGCCATCGCGCTCTGGCGGGCCGGCCGGATCGACCTCGAGTCGATGATCACCCACCGGGTGCGGCTGGACGGCATCAACGACGCACTGGACCAGATGCGGACCGGCGAGTCGCTGCGTACCTGCGTCGAACTCTGACCGAAGGCCGCTCCCGAGAGGACTGGAGAGAAATCCGATGTCACTTCCCCTGGACGGCAGGTCCGCGATCGTCACCGGCGCGGGCCGCGGCCTCGGACGCGCCGAAGCGCTCGAACTGGCCCGGCTGGGCGCGTCCGTGGTCGTCAACGACTACGGACAGCCGGGCCGCGACGGCTCCGGCGAGGCCTCCGCCACGCCCGCCGAGGAGGTCGCCGAGGAGATCCGGGCCGCAGGCGGCCGGGCGGTCGCGCACCTCGGCGACGTATCCGACCACGAACAGGCCCGCGCCCTGGTCGAGCTGGCCGTGGACACCTACGGAAAGCTCGACATCCTGGTCAACAACGCGGGCATCCTGCGCGACCGGATGATCTTCTCGATGTCCGAGGACGAGTGGGACTCCGTCATCCGGGTCCACCTCAAGGGCCACTTCAACACCACCCGCTTCGCCGCCGCGCACTGGCGCGCCCGCTCGAAGGAGTCCGGCGGCCCCGTGCACGGCCGGATCGTCAACACCTCATCGGAGGCGTTCCTGGCCGGTTCGGCGGGCCAGCCGAACTACGCGGCGGCCAAGGGCGGCATCGTCGGCCTCACCACCTCCACCGCCCTCGCCCTGGCCCGCTACGGGGTCACCGCCAACGTCATCTGCCCGCGGGCCCGCACCCGGATGACCGAGGACGTCTTCGCGGGCTTCCAGGAGCCGCAGGACGGGAGGCTCGACGCGCTCGCCCCCGAGCACGTCGCCCCGCTGGTCGGCTATCTGGCCTCCCCGGCCGCGGCCAAGGTCAACGGGCAGCTGTTCGTGGTCCACGGAGGCATGGTCGCGATCGTCGAACGCCCCAAGGTCGCGGCGAAGTTCGACGCCGCGAAGGAGACCTTCGGCTACGACGAGCTGGACGAGCTGATCTCGCCGTACTACGCGGACCGCCCGCCCCACGAGACCTTCGCCGCGGCGGAGGTCCTCGGCCTCAAGCGGGGCTGACCACCCGGGGCCGACCACCGGGGCACGACCACCGGGCCGCCTCCGGGGGCGACCACCAAGGCCCCTTCGGGGGCAACCACCAAGGCCCCTTCGGGGGCAACCGCCGGGAGACGACCACCCGGGGCGGTCACGGGACCGGCCGCCCACGGGAAAGGGGGT
>NZ_JBHJQP010000021.1:0-58818 GCF_042262625.1 Streptomyces sp. NPDC056347
GAGCGGGATATGCCCCGGCAAGCCGGGGCATAGAGCGCGAATTGCGCAAGCGCAATTCGGATTCCGGCGCAAGCGCCGGAATGGAATTCCGTAAACGAAATTCCGGACGGAATGCAATTCGCGCAAGCGCGAATTGGAGGCGACCGCGCAAGCGCGATCACCGAGGCTGGCTATGAGGGGAGGTGCATCACGCGCGGGACTGTGTAGGGCCTGGGGTTCCTGCCCACTGCCCCGCAATGAGAGTGACGGACCATCGGTCTGACGGAGTGCCGGCCCACCCGCAGTGACGGGCTCCGCTGCGCTCCACCCGAACCCCTCCCCCACTCTCGAAACCGGCCGCTCACGTTTACCAATACCCGGCCAGCATACCCCATGAACTGTACGTGCGGGGCAATATTCAGCCAAGTATCAGTCTCCAGGGGGAAGCTGTCGCGTGAGTGATGCATCACGGAAGTTGGATGTGTAGAGTCTGGTACCAGACACCATCACCCCGGCTCGCCACTCATCGCGCCGGACTCTCATTCCTATTACGCGTCGCATTCCGCGAAAAGGAGAATACGGGAATGGCCGTGAAACTGCGTGAACATCAGATTGAGGCCGTAGCCGCCATCGTGCGCGGCCTTGATATTCCGCCGGGCGGCATTCCCTGGAATGGCTTGCGCGGGCAGGTGAATGCTGCGTGCGGAACGGGAAAGACCATCATCGCGGCGGCCTCCGCAAAGCGGATCGTGCCCAAGGGCCGCATTCTCGTGGTGGTGCCGACCCTGGATCTCCTGGCGCAGACCGTGAAGGCGTGGAGCGGCGCCGGGCACAAGGGGCCGGCCGTCATGGTGTGCTCGCCGCTGGACGACCCGGAGCTGTGGCACCTGGGCGTGCGGAGCACCACCAACCCGGTGCAGCTGGCGCTGTGGCACTCCACGGGGCCGGTGACCATCTACGCCACCTACCACTCCCTGCCCGTGCTCACGGAGGCATTCGAGGGCACCTACGGGCAGAAGCTCGCCCCGGTGGACCTGGCGGTGGTCGATGAGGCGCACCGGACCAGTGGGTCGATGGGGAAGGCGTGGGCGGACATCCACGACCAGACGAAGATCCCGGCGCACCGCCGGCTGTACCTGACGGCGACGCCGCGGATCTGGGAGGAGCGGCTGAACAGGGAGGTCGCCGAAGGGATGCGCGACCCGCTGCCGCGCGAGATGGCGGCCTCCATGGACGACGAGAAGGTCTTCGGGCCGGTCCTCTACAAGCTCTCGCTGGCGTCAGCGGTGTCGCGGAAGCTGCTGGCGCGGTATCAGATCATCGTCCTGGAGCTGAAGGACCCGGTCGTCACCCCGGAGCGTCTGATGGGCGAGGAGCGGCACACCGAGAAGGTCCGTGGGGAGCGCCTGGGCGCCCTCCAGGCGGCTCTGCTGCACACGATGGAGCAGCACAACCTGTCGACGTGCATCACCTTCCACCACCGGACGATAGAGGCACAGGCGTATGCGGAGGGCCTGGAGCGCGTGGCCGAGCGGCTGCACGCCGACCAGCCCGAGAAGTACCCGGCGACGGTGTGGGCGGATTGGCTGTGCGGGGAACACGTCCCGGAGCGCCGGCGGGAGGTGCTGGGCAAGTTCGGCTCCACCGCCCGGCGGGCCGTGCTCTCCAACTGCCGTGTTCTTGGGGAGGGGGTGGACATCCGGGCCGTGGACTCGGTGGCGCTGCTGGACCCCAAGGGGGCGCCGCACGACATCGTGCAGGCGATCGGCCGCGCGCTGCGTCAGAAGCCCGGAGAGAAAAAGCTCGCTTCTCTGATCGTGCCGGTTTTCCTTCAGCCCGGTGAATCGCCGGAGGATATGTTCACCTCCGGTTCGTACCGGCCTTTGGTGAAAGTTCTTGAGGGTCTGCGGGCTCACGATGAAGAGGCCGTGGAATTGCTGGCGATTCCGCAGGAGCCGCAGAAGGACATGGTGCAGCCATCCGAATACATCGGTCCGCCGCCCGAGGACGGCGAGGAAGAATCCCGTCTGCTGCTGCGTTTTGCGGCCCCGCGTGATCCGGTGATGGTCGCAAACTGGGTCAGCTTCAATGTGATCGACACGGAGCGGCAGGACTGGGCGCGCGGCTGGGCGGCCCTCAAGCGCTTCGTCGACCGCGAGGGGCACGCCCGGGCGCCGTACGGGCACAAGGAGGGCCCGTTCCCGCTCGGGGCCTGGGTCGCGGAGCAGCGACGCGCGTACGGGGCGGGGCAGATGACCGGCATTCGTGCCCGCAGGCTGGAGAAGCTGGGCATGGTCTGGTCTGTCGCGGACGAACGCTTCCAGGAGAACCTGGAGGCCGCGAAGGCGTACTACGAGCTGCACTGGACGCTCTGTGCTCCCCGGTCCGCGACGATGCTCGACCGGCCGATCGGGCAGTGGCTGTCCAACTTGCGTCGTCCCGGTGCGCTGGACGGGCACCCGGAGTGGAAGGCGGCGCTGGAGGCCGTGGACGGGGACTGGAACCCGTCGTGGTCGGCGGAGTGGCAGCGGCACTACGCCGCACTACGCGAGCTCGTACGCGACGAGGAGGGCCCGGCAGAGGTCCTGCCCGGCTTCACCGTGCACGGGATGGACGTGGGCAAGTGGCTGGCCCGGCAGAGGAAGTCCGAGGTGTGGGCTGCCCTGGCGGAGGGACAGCGCGAGCGCCTGGAGGCCGTCGGTGTCACCCCGCTCCCCGTGACCGTGCTCCCGGAGCTCCCGCCCGGGGCGGGGACGACCGTGCCCGCGAAGGCGCTGAGTGCCTTCGAGAAGGGTGTGGCGGCCCTGGCGCAGTACAAGGCCCGCACCGGCTCCGTGAAGGTCCCCAGGGGCCACGTAGAGACGCTGCCGGACGGGACGGAGGTCAAGCTCGGAGTGTTCCTGTCCAACAGCAAGAGCCGCCGGGCCAAACTGACCGTCGACAAGCTCCAGGCGCTCGCCGAGCTCGGGCTGGAGTGGGCGGCCACGGAAGGAGCAGCGTGATGGGCGCGAGCGACCAGGAGGCCCCGGAGCAACGGGTGCAGGACGCCGGGCGGCGGCACGCCCGCACCAGGGCCTTCGCGGAGGCGGAGGACGTCATCTCGGCCGTGCTGTCCGACCCCGGCGTCCAGGAGGCGCGGGAGCGGGTGGAGGCGGCGGAGACGGAGCTCGGTATGGAGCTGTGCGCCCGTCTCCAGCCGTTCCAGGACCGCTACGACCACGCCGTGGTGGAAAGGCTACGCGGACGGGCTCGCCGGGCTCTGTCCGGGCAAGCACGGCCGCTGGGGCCGGATCTGTGTCCTGCCCGACGGGCACGAGACCTCGATGGAGGAACCGCACTGGGGCCGCACTAGCGAGAGCCGGCCGATCGCGTGGGTGGGCAGCGCACCTGACGACTGGTGAGCGGCGGCGAGAGGAGCGACAGGACCCCGAGCGCACGGGCGCTCGGGGTTCTTCGCTGCCCGGGGCCAGCGGCACCGTCCCCAGGACCTACACGCACTGGGGTGCGATGCCCGGGGGTTCTGAGCCGCGAGCATCGCACTGGTGTGCGTGTAGGTCCTGGGATCTTCGGGGTGCTCCCCCGGCGAACTACGGGGTGGCCGGGGCGGGTTCGGTGAGGCGGTCCAGTCGGGTGTAGAGCGACCGCACGATCCTGGCGCGGTTCTGGACGCAGCGGGCGGTGCCGTTGAGCGGGGCGGACAGGCGGCCGTCGGCTTCGCGGAGGATGAGTTCGGCGAGGGCGCCGCGGCCGTCGCTCTTGGGCAGGGCGGCGGCGAGGCGCTGGACGTCGGCGGCGACCGCGCGGGCGTGGCCGGTGAGCTGGAGGGCGATCTGTTCGTAGTCGCGGGGCGCGAGGTCCGGGTCCTTCCACACGAGGACGGCGGTGACGAGGGCCTCGTGCGGGGCGCGGTCCAGGGGCAGTTCAGCCTCGATCAGGCCGTCATGGTCGTGGAGCACGACGTGGGTGTCGCTCATTGGGCGCCCGCCGCGTCGTCGTCCTGGTCGTGGTCACCGAGGTCGGCGTCCGGGGTCTGGGCGGCGAGGAAGCGGGCGTAGCCGCGGTCGGCGCGGGCGATCAGCGCCGGGGAGGGCTGGCCGAAGGCGGGCGGCTGGAGACCGCGGTCTTCCGGCTGACGGAGGCGAGCGGCATCACGGCCAGGAGGTGACGGAGCTGGCCGCGCATCGCCTCGGGGCCGGCGGTGCGGTAGCGCAGGACGGACTCCTCGAGGAGGACGACGTAGCGGTGGCCGCCCTCGTAGAGGAACCGGGAGCGGGCGACGCGCGCGGCGACGTCGTCACCGCGCCGCGCAGGTGGAGAGCGGCCAGCGTGCTCCCCTTACAGATCGACCACCAAGAGTATTGGATCAACTACACACAGATACTGTTTGGGGTCTGTGCACTCCTCGCTCATGGAGTTGGTTCCTATGCGTATGTGCACTTTCACGCGAGCCCTGGCCGTCGGCGCCCTCGCCGTCCCGGTTCTGATCGGCTGCGCCGGCCTGGCTTCGGCCGACGAGGGCCTCGACGCCAACTGGGGCAACGGGCAGTTCGTCGCGAACCAGAACGGCGCCGGACTGGCCGGCGCCGACTCCAGCGTCAGCGCCGACGGCATCCAGCACTCCGACTTCTGGGTCTGGTCCGACGACAGCGGTGTGTCCGGTTCGTTCACCGGCTCGGGCGCTACCTGGAACAACGGCTGAAAGGGTGATGCCTCGCGGGCTGGCACGCGAACATCGCGTGGATCGCCGCGGGGTTCTTGATCGAGTGCATAGGGGGTACGGCAGGTTCACCAGCTCGCTGCTACAAGGGCTGTGCTTCGGGTGGCCAGGAGGAGGCAGCGAGCCTCGCGAGGGAGGAGAGTGTGGCAGGGGTCATGCCGACCTGGCGAGCGAAGAGCAGGAGATCCTCGTCGTCCTCTGAGCAAGGTCCGAGAGCCTCGAGGACGAGGTTGCCGAGTTCCAGTCGTAGTCTCTGCTGCTTTTGCACGAGAGCTTTTCCCTGGCGGACCATGCCTTCCCAGACGGCGGGGTCGATGTCGTTGATCGCGGGAGAGTCGTGCATCGAGGACGCCTCCTTGCTGCCGTGCCGGATCGTCGACTCCAGCATCCCTCTCTCGGCGTCCCAACGGCAGCGACAGCCACTGTTCAGATCGTGGTAGTGCTCGGCGGGGGTAGATTTGTTTGTAGGTGGCACTCGCGGCTGTCGCGGGGTGTTGTTGCTTCCCACAGCCCAGGAACGGGCAGCGGGCCGGGTGTCAGCTCGATCGTGTTCACGGGTGAGGAGGCTCCTCGTGGCAACCATGACACTTCCCACTGGCTATACGAAGGCCGAATGGGAGCCGATCGTCCGCAAGGGCCGGAAGCTGGTGAAGCAGAAGTCCAGCATCCAGTTCTCGCTGGGTGATCTCGTGATCGAAGCGTTGGAGGGCCATCCCCGGCGCTGGGGCGAGGTCGGCGAGGTCGTCGAGCTGCTGGCGCACCAGATCGGCATCAACTCGGCGACGCTACGAAACCACTACGAGATCGCGAAGCAGTGGCCCGAGGACAAGCGCCGCACGGACGTCTCCTACTCCGTCCACAAGGTGCTCGCCTATGTCCGAAGCCGCTACATCATGATCCAGAAGGACCCGTACGACCCGATCTCGAAAGAGAACCGCTGGACTGAGAATGAGGCCCAAAAGGTCGCAAACCATAACTTTGACACCCCGAGCAACAAGGAGGAGCGACTGGCCAGGACCCGTCGGCTCCTGCACAGCGACGAGGACGCGGCCGAGGTCGTCAAGGAGATGATCACCCGGCCCGAGGTTCGCAGTCGAGTAGTGGCTGACCCGCGGTCGCGCAACATACTGCGGGAAGCTCACCGCGAGCACTGGCGGCAGGTCGACGAGGAGCTCGAAACCGAAGCCGAGCTCGCGCCCGCCGAGGACGCCGAGGAGGTCGAGGAGTTCGTCGAGGAAGAGGAACCGCTGGTCAACTACAAGGAGGCGCCTCTGGAGATTCTGCGACTGATCGGGGCGTTCGCGTCGTTCTTCGTCTCCCTGCAGCGGATCATCCCCGAGATCCACGCCCAGGACTACAACGAGGAGACGAAGGCCGCGGTACTCGACAACGTCCACAAAGCGCGGATGCTCCTCGACTGGTGCGAGAGCGCCGTCAAGACGGGCCGTACCGACATGGACAAGGCATTGGCGAGCCTGCTGGAGGACGAAGAGGGCGAGTAACCGTGGCCACATAGCGCCGCGGGGAGGCGTGCGACCTTGGCGAGGAAATCCTTGGCCGGGTGGCCAAGGCCGGTGACAGCGGTCTTTCTCGAGAAGAGGCCATGGGGCGGCTCACGCCCACCCGGTTCGAGCAGGGCAAGACGTGGATCCGCGACCACCCGCCGCCGAGCACGACGAAGATCGTCCGGAACGGTCGCTACACCATGACGAGCATCAAGGACGAAGAAGGCGAGCAGCTATGACGACGACGCGCCGCCAGGCGGCGCACGACAGTGGAGAGGACATATGGAATCGGGTGGTCGGTGCCGGTGACGGCG
This sequence comes from Streptomyces sp. NPDC056347, assembly GCF_042262625.1. NCBI lineage: Bacteria > Bacillati > Actinomycetota > Actinomycetes > Kitasatosporales > Streptomycetaceae > Streptomyces > Streptomyces sp. NPDC056347. The sequence continues at coordinate 6,516 of NZ_JBHJQP010000021.1, forward strand.
GCCTTCTTCGGGAGGAGGCCATGGGGCGGAACACGCCCGCCCAGTTCGAACGGGGCAAGGCGTGGATCCGGGACTACCAGTGCGGGAACGAGAAGACCGGGTTCGTCCTGGTCCACAGCCACTATGCGGCGACGAACAACGTCGACATGAACAAGCTCTACGCATCGGCCCGGTTGCACAGCTTGTACAAGTCGGTCGTGCGCGTTTACAAGTGCGCCCTCGCGAATCTCCCGCCGGAGGCCCAGAGTGACCTGTCGATCATGGTGTTGCTCAAGACGTGCGACGACATCTTCCGTGCGATGAAGTTCCTCGACGAGGCAGGATTCTCGGCGGACGCCGCAGCAAAGGCCATACAGGAGAAACCCAAGGCATCCACGTCATCGGCAAGGGGCCGCAAGACGTCGGGGGCCACCAAACGGCGCTGAACCCGAAGCGCACGGGTCGGGCCCACAGCAAGGGTGGGCCCGACCCGCTAACGTCGAGAGTCACCGCGGCAACCGGCCCCCGCAACCCGGGGTCAATATTGCGCACGGCAGGCTGGCGGCAGGAGTCGAACGCACACCACGTTCCTGCGCGAGGCGGCCACCTGATTCGCTCTGGACCGCACTGAAGGGCGGGATATCCGTGGTTGCGGCATCCAGCCGGAGCCGGACGAGGCGCACCGGGTGCCCCCGCGCTCTTGTGCCGTGATCTCGGCGATCAGCACCGGGCCGACGAGTGTGGCGTGCGCGGCGTGTTCGGCCCCAGAATGGCCGCCTCACCGGCGCGGCGGCATCGCACTGGAGTGCTTATAGGCTCTGGGATCTTCGGGCCGCTCCCCCTTCGCCAACTACGGTACGGAGCGTGGGGTGATTGCCTTCGTCGTGGCTGGTCAGACGTCGCTGATACGGGGCCAACCAGCCACTGGCACGAGGGCGGGACAGCTGCGGTTCAGCTCAGGCGGCAGCTGAGGAGCGCGAGGCCGGCTGCCGCCGCGCGGTGCTGGTAGGGGCGCAGTCCGGGGGCGCCGGGGGGTGCGGGCTGGCGGGCGTTGCGGTGCCAGTGGCCGGTGAGCGCGGCGAGGAACGCTGTGGTGGTCTCGGGGCTGCTGGCGGTGGCGGGGTGATCGCGGAGCAGCCGGGCGACGTCGGCGGGCGCGTGTCCGGCGAGGATGAGCTGCGGGGCGAGGGAGGCGGTGTCGATGCAGGCCGGGCCTGTGGTGGCGTGGGCCCAGTCCACGAAGGTCACCCCGAGGTGGTGGTCGCGGACCATGTTGTCGGCGCGCAGGTCGCCGTGGACGATGCGGTCGCCGTGGGCGAGGCCGGGCCAGGCCGCCTCGAGTTCGGCGAGCTGCTTCAGGCGGTCACGGGCGGCGGGGGCGAGGTCGGCCGGCGGATCGGCGAGCAGTTCGTCCCAGCCGTGCAGGGCCGCCGTGGTGGAGGGTGTGCTGTTCACCGCTGCGGTGTAGGAGGCTGGGGCGGGGCTGGAGGTGAGCTTGTCCAGCAGCGCCCAGGTCTGTTCGGCATCGGCGGAGGGCGGGGAGAGGTCGGGGTGCGGGCCGTCCAGGTGGGCGATGACGACGGCGGTCCAGTCGGCGGCGCGGTGGATGCCCAGCAGGTCCGGGGCCGGGGCGCCGGGCGGCAGCGAGCCGAGGACGGCGGCCTCGTGGACGTTGGCGTCGGTCAGCGGGTCGTCGTCGGGGGCCGCTTTGACGAAGGCCCGTGTGCCGTCGGCCAGGGTGAGCGCGGCGGCGAGCTGGTGGCCGAAGCCGCCGGGCGGGGTGACCGCGTCGGTGACGGGCGAGCCGAGGGCGTCTTCGAGGCAGGCGCGCAGCAGCGCGGGGACGTCGGTCCATTGCAGACGGCCGCTGGTGGGCGGTACAGGCATCGGGGTAGCTCTCAGAGGTCCGGGGAATGGGTGGCGGGGGGATGGGGTGCGCGCCGAGCCGGACCGCGAGTCGGGCTGAGGAACGAGGTCCTCAGTGCTCCAGCTCGACGCCGGGCGCTCGTCGCCGCATCACGCGCATTCGCCTGTGTCCTCTGAATCAGAAGTGCAAAGGGGCGCCCGTCGGGGCGCCCCTTCACTGTAGTGGCCCGGTTGGGTCATGTGCTGCCGATTAGGGGCAGGTGGTGCAGCAGGGACGGCCCAATGCTGGCGGGCTCGGGCAGGAGGTGATCGGCCCCGGCGGCACGCAGGGCGGCGGGAGGGTGCCAGCCCCACACGGCCTTGGGACTGGTGGGCTCGCATGTTGAAGTGCCACGTCTTCCTGCCAGGGTCACCCCTGCGGTCACCCTGGGCGACGGCCGATGATCCTCGCTCTGACCACACTCTGGCGTGCTCTCCTGGAGTCACTTATCATCCGAGAACTGATTGAGGGCGTGACCTCGCGGCTGCGCGGACCCGTGACGGTCCGCCGCTTCCCAGGGGTTACACCGTCTCAGCCAACCATCGTGCTTCGGTGGTCGGGCTGAGACGGCATGTCTCGGAACGGCCACCCTCACAGAAGGATGTCGGCCGTTGAGTTCCGGACCTTTGACGCGCCTCTTGCTCGTCGCCCTGGCAACTGTCCTGTCCCTGCTAGTCGCAGTCATCGCCGGTGTGCTGTCTTGGGCAGCGGACGGAAGCGTGCCACGTGCAGTGCTCTGCGGTGGTGGGGCCTTCGTCGTATGGATGACCCTCTCCATCTCGCTGTACTCAGTTCTGGGCCTGCTAGACAGAGGCGTCGAGCAGGGATGATGTGCAGCTCAACCGACTGGGGTGCTCCTCGTACTCTTCCCTCGGTGAGGTCGGTCCTCGCGTCACCGTGAGTGGTCGCCGGGGGTGTATCGGGCCCAGGTTCCTCCGGCTTCGGTGACCAGGCGGGGGGGGCTGTCTTGTCGTGGTAACCGAGAGCCTTCGCGATGACGGGGCCGGGGCCTGGAGGACGAGTTGGCGGATCGCGGAGGTCCTGCCGCGCTGCGGCGGGACGCCGATCTTCCGCAGGTGGACTTGGAGGCTGACAGGGTTCATCTGAGGCTGGTCACCGTAGAGGCAACGGATCGGGAGGCCCGGCCCGGCGCGGCGCACCGACGGGTGGCGGGCGGGCGTTCGAAGCCGCGGCCGGCGCGCGCCGCGCTCGCGCTGAAGTGGGCTACATGCTGTCGTTCTCCAGGGCGTACAGCTCGTACGGAACGGTGGACCCGTCCTCGGTGTACCGGTCGGATGTGCCGACGCGGGTGAACCCGGCCTTGGCCAGGACGCGGCCGGAGGCCGGGTTGTCGGGGTGGTGCATGGCCTCCAGCCGGGTCAGTCCGGCGGTGGTGAAGGCGAGGGCGGTGACCTGTTGGGCGGCGTGGGTGGCGTAGCCGTTGCCCCAGGTGTCCTCGCGGAGGATGTAGCTGATGGTGCCCATGACCGGGGTGCGCCGGCGCAGGGCGATCAGGCCGATCAGGTCGCCCTCGTGGAGGATGCCCCAGGACCACTGGGCGCGCGGGGTTTCGGCGGCTCGGGCGAGGGCTGCCCGGATCTTCTCCTGGGCCTGGTCGAGGGTGAGGGGTTTACCGGTGGTGTGCCGGACGGAGGCGCCGCTGTAGATGCGGGTGAGGTCGGGGGCGTCATCGAGGGCCAGGGGGCGCAGGGTCACCATGCGGCGGTCAGCTCCTTCGCGGTGGGCCGGTCGGCGGGGGTTGGGTGCCAGGCACGCAGTGATGGCTTTCTCGAATTTGGGGAACGGCCACGGCCGGACCACGCGCGGCGCGGTGGGTGGTGCCCTTGGCGATGGCAGCCAGCTTCTCCAGTCGGTCGGTGGTGTCGTCGTAGGCGACGGGGCAGTGGCCGGTCCAGCACCAGAAAAGGGAGGTGCCCAGGCTCCAGTGGTACTCGCCCCGTCCGGGCGGAACGGGTGTGGTGCCCTGCCGCGCGCCGCGCACCCGGGGTCGTTTGGTCCCGTCCGGGTGCGCGGCGGTCTCAGGGGGTCTTGGCTGGCTCGGGGGCAACGCTGACCAGGCGGTCCAGGCGCTCGTACAGGGCGCGTACGAGGCGGGCGTGACGCTGGGTACAGCGCGCGGTGCCCTCCGCTGGGACGGACAGGCGTCGGTCGGCTTCCTCGAGGACGACGTCGGCGAGGACGCGGGCGGCGTGGTCTTGGGGCAACAGGTCCGCGGCGCGGCGGACGTCGGCGGCGACGGCGCGGGCGGAGCCAGTGAGCAGCAGCGTGATCTGCTTCAGGTCCGCAGGCGGCAGGCCGGGGTCGCCGGTCCATCCCAGGACGGCTTTGACCAGACCCTTGTGGAGCTCCCGGTCCAGGGGTAGTTCCGCTTCGAGGCGTCCTTCGGGGTCGTGGAGAACCACGTGTGTGCTGCTCATCGGTGCCTCGCCGGGTCGTGGGTCGCGGGCGGCACGGTCTCGTTTGTCGGACGTCGACCGCATCCTGACCGTATGAGAGGACCCGATGCGGTAGGACTGACCGTGAGTACGGGTTTGGGTGTGCAGGGCAGTCAGGGGGCAGGCCGGTATGGGCAGGCCGCGACGAATGTCAGCAGGTGTGGTGACTGGCTTCGTGCTGCGTCTGATCCGCGAGTCGGTCCCGTGCACGCAGGCCGCCCTGGCGGAGGTTCTGGGCGTGGACGTGGACACGGTGCAGGGCTGGGAGTCTGGGCGGCGCCCGCTGGCGAACATGCGGGCCGGGGCGCTGCTGGAGCTGCGCAGGCGGCTGCCGGCGCTCGGTGCGGACGTGGCGCTGGTGCCGTGGCTGGACGCGGCGATGGACGCGGACCGGATCATCGCGACCGGGCTGGTCGGCGAGGTCGGCGGGCCGCACCCGCTGGCCGGGTGGGTGCACACCCGGGACACTGCGCACATGCTGGCCTGGGCGCTGAACGGCACGGTTCCGCCAGCGCTCGCCGGACGCTTACCCCGGCCCCGGCGCGGTCCGGTCGCCGTCGCACCACGGCTGGCGGCCGCGGACCGGACGGTGTTCTTCGACCATCTGCGCGGCACGACCGAGGCGGCGGCCCGGCAGGGCGAAGGCGGGGTGCTGCTGCACCGCCAGGCGCTCTACCTCGCCTCGTACGACCACGGGCCGGACGCGGCCGCGTGGACCGCGCACACCCTTCACCGGCGTCGTGACGTGCTGGCCCGGCGGGGCTGGACGCCGCATTGGGCGGAGGCCCGGTCCACCGCCACGGCGCTCGCCCGTCTCGGAGATCCGCAGCCGCTGCTGGACTTCATCGACCGCGCCCTGGCCGACGACGACACCGCTGAGGCCGCGAACCTGAACTATTGGGCGCTGTGGCTGGGCGCGTTGGCGTTGCCGCAGCCCAACGACGCGTTCATGCGGGACCGGGATCTGTCGGGCTGGGATCCGGTGACCCTGCTGCGGGGCCTGGCCCGCGGGCTGCACCTCGCGCCCGGCTACGTCGACCTGTACGCGCACTCACTGTGGGCGCTGCTCATCGCGTTCCCGTGGCTGCCGCAGGCGGCCGGGCAGTTGGCCGGCCCGCTGCGCGAGCGGACCGGTCAGCTCCTGGACGGGGCAGCACTCTCGGGAAGATCTCGGCGCGAACTGGCTCATGTCCACTACGTTTTCGACCATAAACGCTGACACCGGAGGACCGCATGGCTGATGACACCACCAGGGGCACCGCGAGCTTCATCTCCGAGATGGGCGTGCTCAAGCGCGTCGCACGGACCGGCTGGTGGTTCACCGGCAACAAGGCCCCCGAGTCCGTGGCGGAGCACTCCTTCCGTGTCGGGGTGATCGGCTCGGTGCTCGCCATGATGGAAGGCGCCGACCCGGCGCGGGTCGCGCTGATGTGCCTGTTCCACGACTCCCAGGAGACCCGGATCGGGGATATCGCGCACATCGGCCGGAAGTACATCAGGGCCGCCCCGAACAGCGAGGTGACCGCCGACCAGGTCGCCAACGCCCACCCGGCAGTCCGTAGCGGGGTACAGGGCGCGGTCGACGAGTACGAGGCCGCCGAAACACCGGAGGCGATCGTCGCCCGCGACGCCGACAAGCTCGAATGTCTGATCCAGGCGGTGGAGTACCGGGAACAGGGCTACAGCCTCACCCAGAACTGGATCGACACCAGCCTCGCATCGCTCAAGACCCCGTCCGCGAAGGCCCTGGCCGACGCCGCACTGAGCATGGACTCGCTCCAGTGGCAGAAGAACTTCCTGCCCTAATCGGCACCGTCCGCAGCGAGGCCTCCCGGCAGCGCCGGGGGCCTCGTGCTGTTCCGCGTCCGATTGTTGAGGCGCCGCCGTTCGTGCCTTGCTTCACCACGGTCACCCTGCGTCGGCACGCGCGGCTTCTACCCGCCGAAGACCGCGGTGTACGCCTGCTGTCCTTGCTGGATGGTCGTGGTCAGGGCGGCCGATGCGGCGCCGATCTGGGTCAGTCGGCCCATAACGGTGTCGTACGCCGCGCGGACACGTCCGGGCTGGGCGGTCTCGCTGCTGGCTTCCTCATCGAGGACTTCGGCGTCGCGGATGAGCTCGGCCTGCTGCACAGGATCGAGGCCGTAGGTCGGGGCGAGCTGCTGGACCAGGGCCGCGAACTCGCGCATGACGCCGGGGTCGAAGGCGTGGTTGTGGTTGTGCTGCTCGACCTTGCCCTGGGATCCGGCAACGATGTTGGTGCCGTTGATGCTGTAGTAGTCGCCAGGGCGGGTTCGGTTGAGGTAGTCGCTCACGGTCGCTCCAGAAAGTACGCAGTCGATGCCGTCAAGGGTGATGGTGACGGTCTTGGGTTCGGTGTTGGCTTCTTCGACGAGTCCGGAGTTCGTCAGGCGCGCCAGGGCGTAATCCAGTTCCGTTTCCGACAGGGCGCCGCCAGCGAAGTGCGACTCGTCGGTGTCCAGAAAGGCGGCCGGGCTCGCGGGGCGTTGGTCGTGTGCGGTGGCGTACAGCCAGCGCAGGAAGGCGTCGGTGGCGTAGCGGTGCCGGGCGGCGGGTGCGCTGCGCAGTCGTGCGAGGCGGCGCAGTTCTACTCGTCCGTCGGCGGTCACCCTGTGACAGTCGGGCAAGCCGAAGGAGCCCATGGCATCGGCCAGGCCGTCCCGTTCCAGCTCGGCGGCCAGGACCGCAACGTCCTCCGGAGGCGTGCCCGAGTGCTCGGCGTAGTCGCCTTGTTTCCCGAATCGGCTTTCAGGCAGCTGGCCCAGCCAGATCAGGTAGCGGACCAACTGCGGGTCCTGCTCGATGCCTACACCCACGCCGGAAATTCCGGCCGAGGTAGTGAATCCCCTGCTGCCCAGGGGGACGGTGATCGGGTACTTCTTGAAGGCCCGCTCGTACGCCTTGTTGATCTCCTTCACGTGCTTCTCGATCGCACGCTGATCGATCTTACTGCTGGCCATTTCGTCCCCTTCGCGACGTACTGGCTGAAGCGTAGTGAACGGTACTGACAGGGCATGGTCTGCTCTTGGGATTGGCCTGGCCGAGTGAGGCGGGGATGCGGCTTGTCCCACGTACGGCCGTGGGGGTCGCGGCAGCCCTACCGTGCGGGGCATGGACTTCCCCCCTATGCCCGAGCCGCTGCGCCGGGCGATCCACCAGCTGGTCTCCGAGGGCGTGCAGAACTGCCGGGAGGTGCTGCGGTACACCGAGCCCGACCAGGCCCACACCTGGAAACGGATGACCCTTTACCGGGCCACGGACGCAGCGGACACCATGAACATGCTGGCCATGCTGATCGCCGCGTATAGCCAGCGCACCGGCACGTCGAAGGACACGCTGGAGTCGTATCTCCAACTCTTCCAGCAGCGTGACCGGGCCGCGGGACCAAGCGAAGGCGAGTGGGCGCATCTGGCGGGTCTGCTGGGAGAGGACGCGCCTGCCAGCGTAGGCGAGGCGGCGAGCTGGCCCAGCATGCAGTTCCACAGCGGCCGGACTCATGCCGAACAGGCGAAGCAGCTGGAGGACGACCCGCAGAAGCTGTTCACCGAGGCGTGCCTGCACGGGCTGAAGGCGAAGCTGTGCGACGACGTCGACTCGCTGGACAGCTATCTGCCACCGCAGGTGGCCGCGATGGCCCGCCGGGTGGCCGAAGTCCTCGAAGTGCCGGAGCCGGCCACCGCGTGAGCCGCAGAACGGAAGGGAGGGACGCCAATGTCGGCGTCCCTCCCTTCCGTCACCTCCCGGCGGGCTCGTAGGTAGCGAGCGTCGTGACGGGCCTGGAGGCCGAACGCGAACCTCTGCGCCCCGGCATCCTTTCCGTCACCGATGCCTCGCCCTCCAGGGCCTGTTCCCCGGTCTGTGCTCCCTTGCTGCGGCGTAGCACCGCCTGGGCGTACAGGCCCTCCAGTTCACTGGCCTGAGCGCACAGACTGTCGGGTGTCGAGCCCGGGTAGTCCTGGAGAATCTTCCACCCGCTGTACCAGTGGGCGCTGTCGACGTTCGCGGGAAGGACCAGGGCGGCGGCTTCGAAGGCGGCGAGTTCGGCGAAGCTGCCCTGTCTCTCCTTTGAGAGGGAGGCCAGCCAGATCTTCAGTGCCGCGGCTTTGCGGGGGCGGTCGCTGAAGCGCGCGCTGAGCTTGCGAAGGCGTTTGGCGTGCTGGTGCAGGAGGAACGTGCCGAGCTGCGTGGCCAGAGCGCGGGCGCGGACAGCCTCGCCAGGCGTGAAATAGCGGCCCAGTTCGGTGAGTTCCTGATCGCGAAGGTCTTCAGAGGGCTTAGTGTGCACGACCCCGTATTGTGCTCCGCCTGACTTCCGACTGCAGGCAGCGCCACACCCCATAGAGCCGGGCCCCGGGGATGTCATGGCTGATTCCCCGGGGCCTGTGGTGTGTCCGGCGCTCGGGTCAGCTCTGGATGTCGTCCGGGTCGGTGAGCCAGGTGACGACGTCGGCGTCGGTCATCCAGATCGTCTGCGTCGTGTGGGCCTCGCCGTGCTGGATGACGTGCCCGCGGCCCCGGTGCTTGCTCGGCTTCGGGGCCGGGTCGGCGAGCGGGGCGAGGCGCTGCCAGGTGGTAGCGGAGACCCGGGCCAGGACGGCCGAACCGGACAGGGCCCGGTCCGGCCGGTTCGGCATCAGCTGGCGTCGGGCTGCGGGACGGCGGCCCACGCCGCGGCTTCGGTCTCGCTCAGGTGCAGGACCTGCGTGGGGTGGGCGGTGGAGCGCTGCACGGTGTGAAAGCGGCCCGGGTGGGTGCTGGCCTTGGGGACGGTGGCGATCTGGGGGGCCGCCTGGCTCCAGGTGGGGGTGGTGACCCGGCCCAGGAGCACGGTGGAGAACTGCTCGCGTCCCAGCGCGGCGCTGTAGCTCTGGGCGCCGGCGAGGATGTGGATGCGGGCCTCGCGCCCGGCGAAGAGGAGTTCCTCGTACGCGTTCACGGCCGGGGACGTCTTCGGCTCGCCCGCCTGGCGGACCTTGTCCCAGTGGCGGGCCAGCTGGCGCAGGGTGTGGCCGGCGGACTCGAACACCACCGCCAGGTGCGGCAGGTCGACGGTTTCGCCGTGCTCGTCGACATGGCGCGTGAGTTCGGCGCGGAGGCCGATGAGGGCGTCGTGGATATCGGCGATGTCGCTGCGATACGTCACCCCCGGCAGACCGTGCGCCCACGTCTGGGAGATGCGCTTGGTGTCGAGGACCAGGACGTCTCCGCCGTGGTGCAGGAACTGGGCGGCCAGGGTGCGCAGGGCGGTGGAGGTGCCGCCGCCGGAGGCGGAGCAGACCAGGACGTGCGGTTCGTTGTCCAGGTCGACGCAGAGCGGCTGCCCGTCGGTGCTGCGGCCGATGAGGACCTGAGAGGCGGGCAGCCCTTCGAGCTGCTCGCGGACGCCCGGGTCGGTGAGGCGCAGCTGCTGCGGGACGATGCTCTGCTTGGTCTTCCACATGGCGGGGTGTTCCTTTTCTGTGCTGTGCCTGGTGAGCTGGGTGTTCTCCGGGCGGTGGTGTCGGCTGGAGCGGCCTGGGCCGTTCAGTCGAGGTCGGTGGTGCCGGTGGCGGCGCGGGGCCGGTTGCGGGCCCACTTCTTGAGCTCGCCAGCGCGGTAAAGGAGTTCGGCGCCGCGCTTGTCGACCGGGGTAGGGAAGGTCGGGTCGTTGGCGCGGGCGAAGCGCAGCGCGGCCAGGGTGATGCCGGGCAGGTGGTGTTCGGCGGCCTCACGGAGCCCCACCGCCTGGTCCTCGTCGACCACGGCCGGGACCGGGGTCGCCGGCGGCGGTGCCGTGGCGTCGGCCGCGAGCTCGCCGGACGGGGGAGCCGGGTTCCGGGCGTCAGCGGACCGGCCTTCGTCCGCGGGCGGCTCGGAGACGGGCGGGAGCTCGCCCGTGCTGGGCGGGGTGTCGGCGGGCGGCTTGTGCAGCTGCACCGGGGCCGGGGCGGAGCCGTCGGCGGCCGGCTTGCCGGTGGTGGCCCACTCGCGGGCTTCGGCCTCGGTGAAGAACAGGACCTGCGTCTCGCGCGCGGACCCGCCCGAGACGACCTGGGCGCGGCCGCGGCGCTTGGTGGACTTCGGCGCCGGATAGACCTCGGGGGCAAGCATCCGCCAGGCATTGACGCTGTACTTGGCGAGGATGCGCGTGGAGAACTGCTCGCGGACCTCGGGCCCGCCGAGGGCGCGGGCGGTGGCGGACTGCGCGACCAGGAGGACGTGCATGCGCAGCTGGCGCCCCATGTAGAGGATCTCGTTGAGCGCGTCGACGGCCGGGGAGCCCTTCGGGTCGCCGGACTCGCGGATCTTCTCCCAGTAGCGGGCCAGCATCTTCATCGTGGCGTTGGCCTCTTCGAGGAGGATCAGCAGCCGGGGGCCGATGGCCTTCGGGTCGGCGTCGATGCCCAGGTCGTCGGCGACGCGGGTACGGCGCCGGCCTTCCATGCCGAGGGCGATGAGCTGGTCGTGGATGTCGGCGATGTCGCGGCGGTAGGTGACGCCGGGCAGGCCGGACGCCCACGGGTGGGAGATCCGCTTGGTGTCCAGGACGACGACGAGCGAGCCGTGGTGGAGCATCTGGCAGGCGATGCACCGCAGGGTCACCGACTTGCCGCCGCCAGTGGAGGCGTTGACCAGGATGTGCGGGGACTCCGCGTCCAGGTCGACGGAGACGATCTGCCCGCCGGCACCGAACCCGATGATCGGCGCGGACTCCTTGGCCTTGGCCACCAGCTCCCGCGTCTTGGGGTCCTTGAAGAGGACCTTCGCCGGAGGCTTGCGGGTCTTCTTCACCCGCACGTACGGCTTGCGGCCCTCGGGGTGCCAGTCGAACGTCACGCCCTCCAGGGCGAGCTTCTGAGTGATGAGGTCGGCGACGACGTCGCGGGAGAAGCCCAGATGCCGGGGCAGGTCGATGCGTATCTCCGCGTCGTCGTCGCTGAAGTTCTTCGGGACGTGGAGGTAGCGGCGCGGGTCGGTCTGCTCCGCCAGGCCGAGCGGCCGGTGGATCGCGTCGTGCAGCGGCTGGACCCACTCGCGCATCAGCTCCCGGCGCTCACGGGTGAGGACCATGTACGCGGCGCTGCCCATGGTCAGGACGGAGGCCGCGCCGATCCCGCCGGGCTCCAGCGCGGCGAGCGCCGCCTCCCGGTTCTCCCACAGCTCCTGAACGGTCCGCACGGTGGCGTCCAGGTCCTGGGTGGCCAGGTAGCCGCTCTCCGCGACGCCCGCACCGAGGGCGAGGCGGAAGGACAGCCGGTGCCACCCGGGCTTGTAGGAGCGGCGCCGGACCTTGCCCTCCACCTTCGGCAGGACTCGGGTGCCCGCGCGCCAGAACGTGGCGTCGGTGCGCTTCACCCCGTCCAGGTCCCGGCCGGCCAGGACCCTGCCGATTCCGCGCGCGAGGGAGTCAGCTTCCTTCTCCAGCTGCTTGTCGAACTTGGTTTGTGCCATGCTGTTGAACGCCCTTCGTGCCGGGTGTGCGGGGGCGCAACAGTGCCGCGAGAAGCGGACACCCACGCCGGACACGGACGCTAGAGCGATCACCCTGTGGACAGATTCCGCTGAGATCGGGCCTGATCCGGCCGATCACCGGACGGCTGTGGTGAGGGTTCCTACGCTCCGATCATGAACTGGACGAATGCGCTGGCGATCTTCGGTGCCGTCACCGGGGCCAGCGGCCTGGGCTGGCAGATGTGGAGTCACCACCTCACAGGCGGCCGGGTGGAGGTCTTATCCACCCGGCTCAAGCGGGAAGGCCGGTGGTGGGTGCGCACTGATGTCTCGAACGTCGGCCGCCTGGACGTGACGATCGTCGGCTACTCGGTCTGGCGTGACATCCCCGGCCATCGCCTGAAGCGGGCGCTGTGGCGGCTGCGGGCCATTCAGCGCGTGGGTTGGAAGAGGGCACGGCGTACCCAGATGCTGTTCAGCCCGTCGGTGCACTTCGCGGCGCCGGTGCAGGTCGGCAACGAGGCTGAGCGCATCGAGCTGCCGTTGGTCCTCAAGGCCGGCTCTGTGGTGTCGCTGCCGCTCATTGGGTTGGATGTGCCCAACCGAATAGGCCGGCAGCTTCGGGTCTCACTGCACCTGGGCACCGGCCGCATCATCCGGGCCGATGTCCACGACGCCGACGCCTTGGAGCCCCTGCGGATCGACTTGGACGAATACACCGGCGACTGGTCCTTGCGCATCGGCCCGCCGACGACCGACTGACCGGACACGAACCCCGGGCTGGAATGGTTCCGGCCTGGATTTCTCGCCGCACACCTGCCGACGGCGCGGCCGGTACAACGGAAAGTCTGATTGATCTACAGGAGGGGGACGACGATGACTGCGGGCGATGCCTCCCAGCGGGCTACAACGTACGAGCGGATGGCCGTCGGCTGGACGAAGAAGGCGCAGGAAGGCCACGCGGGTGCGGCGGAGTTGGCGCAGACGTTTGCCGCGCTGGCGATGTCCGCGCGGATGGAGCACGTGCAGTGGCGCATGCGGGTTCTCGGCGACCAGCTCGAGGACGTGAAGAAGTCGATGGACGGTCTCCGCCGCAAGCTGCCCGAGCGGTGACGTCCTTCAGCCGGCAGCGGCGGTGCTTACCGTGGGGTCGTGACCACTTCCTCCGATGACGCGGCCAGGCCGGTGCCGGTGCGCGTCGTGCTGCCCGCCGACCCTGTACTCGGGCACCCGGAACAGGAAGTCGTCGCGCGGCTGTGGAAGCGGCGGCAGACCGAGACGGGCTGGCTGTACCTCGTGGGGCTGCCGTCGTACCGGGATCTTGAGGACGGCGGCGTGGAAGCCGCGGAGTACCGGGTGTGGGTCCGGGCTCCCGGCCATGTGCGGCCGGTCGACGGCGTCGACTACGACCAGGTCGCCACCGAGCACCTGGAGCCGTCGCCGGGGTCGGTGGTCCGCGAGGTCCTCGGGGACCACCGGCCTTCGGGCTGGGTGCTGGCGAAGGTGCGTGAGGGCCGGGGCCCGGCCCGTGGTGTGCTGCACGCGCCGGACTGCGAAGAGGCACCGCAGGGCGCGCCGCTGCTCGATGTGGAGCACGCGCTGAACGTCGCGGAGAACCCCGGGACACGGCTGTGCACGTTGTGCGGGTGCGCTCAGGAACTGACACCGCTGTTGCGTGGCTTCGATCAGATCTCCGACTCCTGACACTGCGTCCGACCCTCCACTCACCCGTAAGGATCACGCGCTCCAGTTTCTCGGACGCCTGCCTCCCGCTGCCCGTACGGTCCGCTCGGGCGCGGCCGCCCGTGCCCGCCTGGAGGGGAGCAGACCATGACCGACGTCGCCACCGAGCTGGGGGAGACCGACGAGCCCGGGCAGAAGCTGGACTGGGACGAACGCTGGATGAAACTGCTGGAGCGCATCGAGCCTCACGCCGCTTTCCCGCTCGCGATGCTAGGCATGTTCGGCCTGTTGGCCACGCTGGGTGTTACGGGCACCCAGCTGCACGACTGGCTGGAACGGGATCAGGGGATGCGCGGCGCCTCCGTTCCGGTGACTGTCCTTCTCTTGGGCGTGGTCGTCGTCTGGTCGGGCTTTCTGCCGTTCCGAACGGATCGGCACTTCGTGATCGACACCCCTGCCCTGACCGCGTACGGCATCGTCTTCTACGGCGTTCACTGGGGCATGATCCCCGCCGTGCACCCTCAGACCGTCCCGTGGTGGATCTGGCACACCGCCCTGATCACGCTGCTGTGCGCGCTCCTGCCGGCCCTGCCCGGCGCGGTCGTGGCCCTGATCGACAGGAGCCCCGATCCGACCCCGGCGAAGTAGGAAGTGGGCCATCGGCCGCTGGTCGCTGCGCGCAGTGCCAGGACAACCCGCGCCGCTCGCGACCCGCACGGAAACCGGATCTGGGCATGCAGTCCGTCTTCGGGCTTGCGACTGTTGGTCAGGGTGATCCGGTGAGGATGAGGGCTCCGTCGTCGGTGGCCCGGCGTATGTCCCTCACCTGAAGTGGCGGCGAGGCGTAGAGGAGTGCGCCATCGCGGTACAGCCGGTACTGGAACTGCGCCACCTTCTCAAGATCCCGGCGCTGCTGCGGGTCGGCATCGGGCAGCACCAATTCGACGAACCCCCGCCCGTCCTTCAGCACCCCTTGGACGGTGATCGCGCCCACCGCGGTGAACGACGTTCCCGCCGCGATCAGGTCAACACGGTCGCCATGGATCGGGCGAGTGCCAGGAAAGCTCATGCGGAACCCTTCAGGGGAATCGACGCGATCGGCTCCCACTTGATCGTCGCGCCGTCGTGCCACTGCTCCACGAGGTGAATGCGGTCAGCGCGCACCGTGTGCGACAGAGGCTCCTCGATGCTGGCCAGCGCTTCCCGAAGGTCGACGGGGTTGATTGTCTCGGAGCCCGGACCGGTGTAGGCGATGGACATGTGGGGGTAGCGGCTGGCCGCCGGCTGGAAGGCGGTGTGCTGCTCCTGCGTGAGCTGGGTGATGCTGCCCACCAGGCGGGTGAACGGCGTTCCGGGCCAGCCGCTGATCTCGATCGCGACGGGGCCAATGGCCGGTCTGTCGAAAGTGAGCGTGAACGGCTCCATCTGCTGGACGTGTGCGCGCGCGTCCCTCACGAGCGCGCCGACGTCGACGTCGGCGGCGGAGAGGCCGACCGCGTGCAGGAGGGTGCAATGGAGCCACTCACTCGGCACCCGGCTCAGCCCCGGCCGTGAGAACACGGTCTCGGGGTAGGACGCGAGCAGCTCGTCTGCCTCGCTCGCCGCCGGGAGGATGTGCCAGTGCAGGTCACGCCGCCCCACCGGCCATGCCTTCGCCACCCGCTCGAAAAAGTTCTCCACCCGCATCCTCTCCCCCGGATCTTTCGCCAGAGCCTGCCACCTTCCACGCACCCCATGTACCGGATTCGCCAAGGAACATCAGGTTCAAGGATGGACTCGCGCCAGATAGTCCGGCCCCTCCTGCCGGGCGGGAGGGCTTGGCAGGGTCCTCCCGCCCGGCAGGCGTCAGGCGCAGGGCAGACGGTCGGGGACGGGCCAGTCGATGCGTACCCCGCGGCGGATCAGCGCGGTGAGGCTGTCGACCCGGCAGGCGGGCGGCTGCTCCTGGGCGTAGCGGAGCAGCGCCCGGTGCACGCCGTCGCGCAGCTGGGCGTCGGTCAGCGTGGGCGCCTGCTCCTGGAGGTCGTCGAGGAGCTGCGCGGCGCGGGCCGCGCGGGACAGCGCGGCATCCGCGAGCGGTCCTTCGGCGAAGCCGTTGCGTACGGACAGGCCGGGCTCGATGAGGGGCATGGTGGCGTTCCTTTCCGCCCGGTCGCGCCGGTCTCCCGGGTGGAGACGCGGTCGCGGGACCGAGCGGGCGGAACGTAGAGGACCGGATTCGTTAGCGTCGCGTCCTGCGCCTACCGTCGACGCCCGAACAGGCCGCGCCCCTTCTTCGCCTCCGCTTCGGCCGCCGCGCGTTCGGCCTCTTCCGCCTCACGGTGCGCCACCCGCTCAGCCTCCGCCCGGTCGACGTCCTCCTGCCAGCACGGCCCGCACAGGTCGTCCCCGTCGCTCCGCCACGAGGTCTGGATGACCGACTGCCGGCGTTCGTCGGTGAACTTCGTTCCGCAGCGGGCGCACACCGGCCGCCGCGCCTCGCGCTCCGCGGCCTTGCGCTCCGCCTGCCGCCGGCGGTTCTGCTCCTCCTGCACCCGGTACAGCCGCTCGCCGTCCGGGTTGTCCAGGGCCTCGGACAGCGCCTGCCACTCCTGACGCCCGATCCTGCGCCACACCTTCCCCGCGGCCCCGGCCGGGTCGGCGGTGATCCGCTCCAGCTCGGTGACGACCACGGGCACCGCCTGGTGGTAGTCGACGGCCGTGAACCCGGCCCACGGGTACGGGGTGCCGGCGAAGTAGCGGCGCGCGGCCTGCTCCAGGCGCCGCATCCGGCTCTTGCGCTGCGCGGCGGTCTTCCCCGTGAACACGAACGCCACCGGCGGATAGCCCTCGCGGCCGGTCGCCGGGTAGATCCGCGACCACAGCCGGAAGTCGTGCACCACCGCACCCCTGGCCGCCTTCTCCTTGATCGGGTCGGCCTTCGGCGCCAGGAGCTCGAACCAGTCGGTGTACCGGCGCAGCTTGTCCACCAAGTCGTCGACGGGCTCGGTGACGCGGTCGACCTCCAGGAGCATCGCGGGCACCCCGGCGTCCGGCGCGCGCATCGTCAGGTCGGCGTACTGGGTGTACCCGTACGGGAGCTTGTGGGCGATCTCCGTCTGCCAGGACAGCGGGGTGCCGTACCCGGCCCCGGTAAGCACGGCGGCGGTCGAGGTGACGGCGGCGGCGTGTTCGTCGTAGCCGTCGGATTCCACCGGCTGGCCTTCGTCGTCGTACTCCAGCTTGCGCAGCGCGGAGACCCGTACGTTCTTCGACAGCAGCACCTTGGCTTCCTTGTGGCCCTTCTCGGTGAGCACCCATAGCTGATGTCCGGACTCCAGTCGCGTCTCCACCCGGACCAGGCCCGTCTTCTTCAGTGCGTTCAGGGTGTCCCTGGTGATCCGGTCGTGCCGGTCGGTGGGGCGCAGCATCCGCCAGAGCTGATCGGCGGTAGCCCGTTGGAAGATCCCCAGAGCCTTCAGCACTTCCTTGCGTCGCACTCCGGTCGGCTTCCAGACCTGTGTCGACCTAGAAGGGTTGTCGAACGCGTCGTCCGGCCTTGACTTCCGGGGCTGACCTGCGGATACGCGCCGGTCAGGCGAAGTGGCCGTGGAGGGGGCGCTGGAGGGGCCCGTGGAGGGGGCCTGCGGGACCTGGTCCAGGTCGCTGGCGGGCGCCTGGCCGGGCACGCTGCGAAGGGCTTGAGCGGGGCGGGGTGTGTGGTCGGCGGGCACGGTGTCCTCGGTTTCCCCCCGGCCTGCGGGCCGGGTCGGCAGTCGTCCGGCCCGCACGCGGACGTGCGCACGGGCCGGGGCCACCGTGAGGAAGCACCCCTTGACCGTCGTCTGACGGTCAGCAACCACGGGTGCCCGATTCCTCCTTGACCACCCCCATGTCGTGCGGGTTTGTCCGTGACCAGCGCCACATGCGGTGGCACCGTCTCCGCGTGCGCGTCCTCTGTCCACAGGGCCCGACTCCGAGGGTGTGCTCGACAGGCCGGGCGCAGCGGGTGCCCGGCCGGCGCACCAAGGGAGCCACGGCCTGAGCCGGGCCGGCCGGGGCGGCGCCCGGGGACGGAGATCTCACCTCCCCCGGGCGCCGCCCGTTTTCGGTGGTGATGTCGGAGGTAGCAGAGATCGACAAGGGGGGTGGCCCACCGTGGGTGGTGGATCGGATGGCGTCCGCTCCCCCACCGCGATCACGATGCCACCCGCTCCCACCCGATGCCGTTGATCGAGTGGAGTCCGCTCCGTCCGGCCAGCGGGTGCGGTGGAGTCCACCGAGTGGAGTCCACTCCCGGTGCGGTGGTGCGCGACCACGGTGCGCTCGGTGCGCTTCGCCGGTGCGGAGGTGCGGTGTGGTGCGCGCACCACCGCGGTGCGGGTGCGGTCGGTGCGCGCACCGTTCGGGCGGTGGTGCGCGACCGGTGTGGTGGTGCGGTGCGCCACGCGTTCCTGGTGGTGCGCACCGGTCCGTACGGTGCGGCCCGGTGCGGTGTGCGGCCCCGTCACCAAGGGGAGCCCGGCCGGAGCCGGGTTCCTGTATCACACGACCCCTTGACCGCGATCTGCCCGGAGTCCGGAATGCGCGCTATACGGACCCCCGTTGTGCGGCAGGTCACATGCTGAGGGGCTGGTGGCGGGTGCCCGCGGCCTGCCGGTCGGGTGCGCCGGAGTGGAGTCCACCCGATGTCCCGGTGGAGCCCACTCCCGCCCGGTGCGCTTCATGGTGGACTCCACTCCCTCGGGTGGAGCCTCGCGGTGGGCTCCACTCTCCGGGGGTCCCATCGCCCACCGGGTGGGCGGTGGGGTCCGCCGTGTCCACTCACCAGAAGTAGCGGCGGCGCGGGCGCGCGGTGGCTTCGATCTGCGTCCCGCCGGGCGGTCACGGCCGGGGACCGGGGCCTTGGCCGTGACCGGGCTGCCGGTTCTGCTGCTCATGCTCCTGGCGGCGGCCGTCGGCGGCGGGGGCCTCGGGCCCGGCCGGGGGCTTCCTGTCCTCGTAGGCGCGGCGGCGGGCATCGGCGGCGCGGGTGAAGGCGGCGAGCCGCTCCAGGTTCTTCGGCGTGCGCAGCCACGTCCCCGCGTCGGTCGTGCGGCCCCCGAGGTACTCCTCGGGCATCGCGGCCTGCTGGTGGCCGTGGATGGCGGCGGCCCGCTGCGCCGGGGTGGGGGTGGCGTCCCGGCCGGGGTGGTCGACGGCGTGCGGCGGGGCTGACGCCGGATCGTGGTGCTGCTCGCCGGTGTGCGCGGCGGCCGACGTCGCGGCCGGGGCGTCGGCCTGCCCGGCGGCCGTGGTGCGGGCGGCGCGGATCGCGTTGCGTACGGCGAGGCTGGCGACCCGGGCCCGCTCGTAGCGGGACGACTCCCGGGGCGGCTTGCCGCCGGCGCCCGCGATGAACCAGGGGTCGGGCTCGGGGAAGTCGGCGGTGTAGAAGATCTGGTCGGCGGCCGGGGCCCGGCGGCCGGGCTGGGGATCGGTGGTCTGGCGGCCGTGGTCGGACAGGGCGCGGCTGGCGATGTAGTCGTCCAGGCCGCGCGTGACCTCGCGGCCGCGCAGGGTCTCCAGCAGGTGTCGGCGCGCTTCGGCCAGGACGTGGCGGCGGGCGAACCTGCCGCGCACGGTGAAGACCACCGCGGCGACGTCGACGGCGGCGAGGACGACATCGACGTGCGGGTCGACCCGGGCCCGGATCGCCGCACCCGCCGCGCGGCAGCGCTGGAGGAGCCCGTCGACCATCTGCTGGCCGAACTTCAGGAGCGCGGACGCCTTCCACCACACGAGCAGCTGCTCCAGCGGGCGCGGGGTCTTCTTCTCACGGCGGGTGTCCTGCGCCGCCCACCACCCCAGGCCCTCCCGGGCCTTCTCGCCGGGCAGCCGCCCGTGCTTCTGCGCGTACTTGTAGGTGAGGCCCTCCAGGACGTCCTCGATCTGCTGGCGGCGGGTGGCCGACCAGTCGATGAGCTCGGAGTCGACACCGGCTATCTCCATCACCGGGCGCAGGCCCGGGGTCACCTCCCGGGGCACGGTCGCCAGCCCGAGCTCCTCGCACACCTCGGTCGTGATGGCGAGGGTGTAGAGCGTCCCGGCGGCCACCACGTGCCGGTAGAGACGGTAGGTGTCCAGCGCGCCCCACACCGGATCACCGTCAGCGTCCAGGCGCTGCACGCGGTTGAGGATCAGGCAGTGCTCGTGCAGGAGCGGGAAGCCATCTCGATTCTCGAAGTGCCTCCAGGCCGCGACCACGAGGGCCGGTGTCTTCGCGCGGCCATGGCCGGAGGACCATCGGGTCTCGGCGACTTCGTCCTCGAGCCAGCGCAGCGCCCTGTCGATGGCCCGCTCGTGCGCCCGCTCGATGACCCGGCGCGTGTGGGCGTCTCCCAGCGCCCACAGCACGTGCAAGGACGCCTGCGGACGGAAGGTGAAGTCCAGAGCGATGAGCGGGGTCTGCTTGCGGGCCTCGATCTCCTCGATCGGCTGCCCGAGCACGGTCGCCCGCCGCGCGGTGGCCGCGTCGGCGCCGTCGTCCAGGAGGTGCTGCTCGATCCGGTCGGCGTCCGGGTGCCGGCCCTGCCCGAAGACGAGCTCCATCTGCCGCTCGGACACCTCCGCGCCCGCGGTGAGCCCGAGCGCGGCCAGGCCGCGGCCCAACCACCGCCCCGGTGGGAGGCCGGCTGCCTCCTGGGCGTCCTTGAGGGGCTGGCCGACCGGGCGGCGGCCGTCCCCGAAGGCGACTCCGCGCACGTAGTAACGCCAGGCGTTACGCCTCTGGACCTTCGCGACACTCAGCATCCCCACAGGGGACACCGGCTCTGACCTGCGGAAAAGAGCGATCCTGTGAGGCGGGACAGTTCACCGGAACTTCACGGCCGATCCCGTACCGCGGGCGTTTCCGGAGGCACCGCGCCCGCCCGGCGGACGCCACCCGGGCCATGCAAATGCTGCGCGACCGCCAGTCCCACACGCCTCACACACCCCGAAAACGCCAAGTAACCGACTCCAGCGGTATCCAGCGCACCTTCACGTACCGCTCCCCCGAGCGTCGGCCAAGAGCACCGCCGCCTGCACCACGTCACCCCGTCTCTCGCCCCCGGCAACGCCGGGGGCTTCTTGCTGCCTGGAGGACCGACGTGCCCACCTACGAGACCCTGCCCCGCTTCACCACCGACCTGGACCGCCTCACCCCAGAACAGCGCCGCCGCTTCCGCCAGACCGTGACGGCCTTCATCGAGGATCTGCGCGCCGGGGGACGCTTCCGCGCTGGCCTCCGCGTCAAGCGCGTCCAACGAGCGACCGGTGTCTACGAGCTCACCTGGTCCATGGGCACCGGCCCCGCAGGACGTGCCACCTGGCAGTACGGGACTGCCCTGTCTTCCGGCACACCGCACGTGATCTGGCGCCGGATCGGCACCCACTCCATCCTCACCAGCCCGTGACGCCGTCCCCACCGGGAACGGTCAGCCGCTGGTGGGCTCGGCGCCCGTGCCGAAGGGCGGGACGTCCGTGACCGCGGCATCCAGCCGGAGCCGGGCGAAGCGCACCGGGTGTCTCCACGCTCCGCGCTCCTGCGCCGTGTCCGCCGTGATCTCGGCGACCAGCACCGGGTCAACGAGTACGACGTCGAGCGGTGTCCGTAACCCCCAGGAGGTCGTGAACGTCGCGCCCTCCCACGGGTGACCGGGCCCTGCCGGTGTCAGCCGCTCGGCCAGGTCCCGCGCCGCGTCCGGCCGCAGCGGCGTGCTGCGGGCGACCGGCCGGAGCACGCCTTCCGCGTCGAGGCGGCCCAGCACGAGCGTCTGCGGCCCCCGTACGGTGCCGGTGACCGCGCCGATCACGGCTTCGGTGGTGTCACGGCGGCGCACCTTGTAGAGCGCGCGGGCTCCGGGCAGGTACCGCTGGCCGCTCCCCCGGATCACCAGCCCCTCGATACCGGGGACCTGTGTCCAGGACGTCAGCCATTCCTGGGCCGTCGCCACGTCGGTCGTCTCCGGGCACAGCGTCCATGGGGCACTCAGCCCGCGGTCGGTGAACAGCTGCTCCAGCCGGGTACGCCGCTCACCGTAGGGGACGTGCAGCAGCATCTGGCCGTCGGCCTGGAGGAGGTCGAATGCGATGAAGTGCGCCGGGGCCTCCTGGGCGAGTCGGGCAGCGGTCCGGCCGCTGGAGGCCGCTCGGCGCTGGAGCGCCTCGAACGACATCCGGCCCTCCGCCCAGACGACCAGCTCACCGTCGAGGACCAGACCGTCGGGCAGGGCCGCGGCCGCGTCCACGAGTTCGGGAAAGCGGTCCTGCAGAAAACTGCCACGGCGGGACTGCAGCAGCACCGGACCAGGTGCCGGCCACGGAGTGAAGACGAGCGCCCGGTAGCCGTCGAACTTCGGCTGAAGTCGTAACTCGCCGGGCAGCGCGCCTGGCCCGGGCACCGTGTCCCGGGCCTGCGCCAACATCGGCTCCACCGGCGGACGAAGGACCGGCACGCGCACCATCCTCATCGCCCCGTGACCGGGCCGGGCTCCGAGGGCGGCGGCGCAGCGCTGTAGTCGTGGGGGTCTCCCCCGCGCCACTCCACCCACCGCGGGTCGTCGAGGACACGCTCGGGGTCATCGACGCCGGCGCCTTCGAGGAGCACGACCAGGTCGTGGTCGGAGAAAGCGGTACCGAGGGGCTCCTCCCGGCCGCTGCTGTGCACGGTGACCCGTCGGCCGCCCGAGCTGGTGGGCCGGTGGACGACGATCGGCGCGCTGCTCACGCTCCCAGCCTGCCCCGGGACGGGTGGAGCGGCGAGTCGGTACCGGCCGGTCGGGTCTCTGACGGGGCGCCGGGGTGGTACCACCCCGGCAGTAGCGTGGCCTTGGGCGGACCCGATCGGAAGAAGGGGGGCGGTTGTACCGGGAGCACGCGACGTGGCGGGCGGCTGGTGGACCACCCACCGCTGGGGTACACGACCTCGCCGCCCGCCACGGCGCCCCGCCCTCCTACCCGCGCCCCGACCTGGAGCCGGTCCCGCGCGACACCTACGGGGTGACGATCTGGCACGAACAAGTCATCGACCTGCTCGCGGTCATGACCGGCTGCGACCACGCCCTGCCCGAGGTCGCCCGCCGCGCGCTCGGCGACGAGAAGCAGCTCCCGAAGATCGGGGCCTGGTTCCAGTCGAGTGCCTCCCGGAGGGCGGCGTCGGCGCCGAGCGCCCTGCCCGTGGTCGCCGAGGCCTGCTCACCGGCCTCGTAAGTGATCATGCTGGCCACCTCGTGGGAGCGGATCAGGTATTTGAGTAGGGAGGCCGCCGCACGGTTCTCGGCCGGGTAGCGCCGCTCCTGCTCACCGGGCTCGAGGCCGGGGCAGAGCCCATGACCTCCAGTGCCTGGCTGAAGACCACCAGCGACTTATTACGCCGTAATAGGGGGCGGTCGCGCTGGAAAGGCTCGCGAAGCTCGACAGCCAACGTCCCCTGGATTACGGCGTAATACTGCGGCGCGCGAGGCTGACTCGTCCAATGAAGCCAAGAGCTAACGTGTCGATGCTTTCGTTGATCTTGAGCGTTAGTAAGGTGTCCTTCATGATTTCGTCTTTCCCTGGCGACCGCGAGAAGGTCGTCTCCAAACTGCCTGCCGCGTTGCAGCAAGACCTGAAGGTCCGGGCAGCTCAACACGGCACTGACATCCAGCACGCCGTCGAAGCTGGCATCGAGGCATGGCGTCGACTCGGCTCCAACCTCGAGCCCATCGACACTGCCGGCGCCAAATCGTTCGCGACGTTCCTTCCGCCGGGACACTGGGACACCTTCCGTGATGACTGTGTGGCCCGCGGCGTCTCACTCATCCAAGGCTTGGCCCAGTCCGTGCAGATGTGGCTGGAGACGAACCCGGCTCCCACAGTGACCCGGCCAGCACATGCCAGGCGGATCATCGTCGCCAACCAGAAAGGGGGAGTCGGGAAGACCGCCATCACCGCAGGGATCGGTGAAGCCCTCGCTGAAGACCCCAACCGGCTTCACCCCGTTCGGATCTCCAAGCACTTCGCTGCCGCGCTCCCTGAGGTAGAGCCCGACTCCCCGCTCGACTACGAGGACCTGCCCGGCCTCGGCCAACGTGTCCTCTTGGTCGACTTCGACCCACAAGGTCACCTCACCAAACAGCTCGGCCACAAACCGCTGCCGATCGAGGGTGACAGCCTCACCAAGCACATGGCTGGCGAAGCCAAGGGGCAGCTCCACGACCTCATCGTGCCGATCAACGACCCCCGGTTCGGAGACCGTCTCCACCTTTTGCCCGCATGCACCGACGCCTTCCTCCTGGACGTGAAGTTGTCCGGTGTCCGGGCCCGCGAAGCGGCACTCGAGAGGGCGCTGTCAGCGGTTGAAGGTGAGTACGACGCGGTCATCATCGACTGCCCACCCAGTCTCGGCCTCACCATGGACGCTGCCGCGTACTACGGTCGCCGTCGCGAAGGAGAAGCCCCAGGAAATTCCGGTGTCCTCGTCATCGTCCAGGCCGAGGACAGCTCCGCCGACGCGTACGGGCTCCTCACCTCGCAGATCGAAGACCTTCGCGCCGACATGCGGCTTGATCTCAACTACCTCGGCCTCGTCGTGAACCAGTACGACTCACGGCGCGGCTACATCGCCACCTCGTCCCTCCAATCATGGATGGACATAAAGGACCCTCGCGTGGTCGGTGTCATCGGAGACCTCAAAGAACAGAAGGAAGCGGTGCGTGTGAAGCAGCCCCTGCTCGCCTACTCGCCCCGCTGTGACCAGTCCGTCGGCATGCGGGCCTTGGCCCGGGAGATCTCATGAGCAAGGCAAGCAAACTCGGAGCCGGCGCTTCGTTTGGCCAAGCACAAGGAATCAGCGCTCGCCGCGCCGCGATTGACGCAAGCACCAGTGCCCCGACAGAGGGCGCGCCGCCCCCCGTCAAACTTCCTGTCAGTGCCATCAGCCTCAACCCTGACAACCCGCGATCCGAACTTGGCGATCTGACCGACCTTGGTGCCAGCCTTCGGGATCACGGCCAGAAGACCGCGATCAGCATCATGGGACGGTATGCCTATCTAGAGGGCAACCCCGGGCGTGAGGGCGACCTCGAGCCTGGCACCCGGTACGTCGTCATCGACGGCAACTCCCGCCTTGCCGCAGCACGAGATGCAGGGCTCGCCGAGATCAGAGTGATGCTCGACGACGACCTCGGCGGCAACCCCGACGAGATACTGGAATCCGCTCTTGTAGCGAACATTCACCGCCAGGACCTCGACCACCTTGACGAAGCCAAAGCCCTCGAGCAGCTCCTGAAAGTCCACGGCACGCAGGAAGCCCTCGCTGCCCGACTCCATCGTTCCCAAGGCTGGGTGTCCCAGCGCCTCGCGCTGTTGACCCTGACACCCGACCTGAAGCAGAGGCTGCAGTCTGGGCAGGAGTCCGCAGCGCTGCTTCGCCAGGTCGGGAAGAAGAACGCCGATGAGCAGGAGGCTCACCTGCAACGCCTGAAGGAGCAGCAGGCGCTGGAAGCAGCCGAGAAGCGGGCGAGGGCCGCGCGGAGGAAGGCTAGTAGCAGTAAGCAGACGGCTCCCAAAGTTGGCAGAGCAGAAACCCTGAAGCCCTCGCCCGAGACGCTCTCTGACAATGACCACCCGGAGCGGCCGGGCCAGCAACTGCCGGACCAGCCGGGCGGCGCCGGGTCTGCAAACACCTTCTCCAACGGTGGCGAAGACAATCAGCAGGCCCTGGCTAAGCCCGGGCCTTCCGCACCGGGTACAGGGCAGCCTGGGATCGGGGCTCCGCACCCGGTAGCCACGGGTATCAAGTTTCCCTACGACAACGCCGTCCAGGCTGCCGAGTTCCTCAACGCCCGCATGGACGATGCCCAGTTCTTGATCCTCGTGGATACGCTGGCCAAGATGGCTGAGCATCGCCGCAGCTCAGTCCAGTCCGCTGCTCAGTAGCGGCATCGGAGAACGTCTGCACGAAGTCGGCAGTCAATCGATCGCCCCAGAAGCACGAGATGAGGCTGCCCCGTTGCCCGGACCGCGGGCAAACGGGGCGGCCTCATCTCGTGTACTCAGGCACTCGCCCCGTGACGGCGCCGTCCACGCTCATCGGGACTCTCGGGATCGACCGCGCCGTTGCGTGGTGATCCACTCGCTCTGGCCGAACGAAACGGAGGGTTCTTCCGATTCTTCGTCAGGAACGATCCTAAGGATCGACCCGATTTACGAGCGGGCGGCAAGCGCGCTCTGCGCTGTGACGAATGACCGACACGTGGCCTCTCCGAGGCGTAGGTGGCCCCACAACCCCACGCGATCGGCTCGCCCGCACGGATCGCTCCTATTTGGTGGTCGGGGGAGGGGTCGGTGCGGGAAGCTGCAGCGTGATCGAGCGAGAGGCTGCCGTTCGGGCTGTCGAGAACCAGCTGGAGCGCGACTATGAGCAGTGGCGGGCTGCGGGCGTGGACGCGATGCGGATGGCAGTGGTCGATGTCGAGGAGCACGAGCTGGTGTGGATCGTTTCCTGGACCTCCGAGGAGTTCGTACGCACCCGGAACCCGGAGTTCATGCTGGCCGGCAACGGGCCCTACCTGGTCGACCGTGTCGACGGGGGACTGCACCAGGTCGGTGTCGTCTCCGCGGTGACTGGGGAGTGGGAGGCCGACTATCGAGCCCGAATACGAGGGCTACCGGTGCGGACCGCCGTAAACGATCTGCACGATGCGCTGTGCGAAGTCGCCGCTGCACGCGGACGCATGCATGCCGTGCGGGCGCTGCGCCAGAGGCTGCCGATGCTCTCGCCTGCGGAGGCCATCGAGTATGTGAGCGCACTACTGGACGGTGATGCGCCCGCGCGGCTCGTGGCCGTCGCCACCAAAGAGCTCGTGGAGCCTCTCAACCCGGTACTCGCGGTGGAGACGATTCTGAGCGGGGCGGAGAGGCGAGCGGGTCGGAGACCCGAGGGGTGATGGGCTGTTTCCGGGCCCGTCCGACGGTTCAGTTCCCGGGGTAGTAAGGGGAGGGAGGCGGGGAGGTACGGGGAGCGGATACTCAGCTGCCATCCATGCGCGAGCGACGCATGAGCGGCCAGGGCGATGGTCCTGACCGGGAGCAGTGTGCGGGCGCCGGGTCGGTGCCGGCGCTGGCGCGGTGCTCAAGCAGCCGATCGGCCATGGCCTCCTCGAATTGGGTCTGGTCGTCGTCGAGCAGTACGCGCAGCAGACGCTGGTCCGGGTCCAGGTTCACGGAGTCGAGCCGGTAGGGCGCCTCAGGTCGCTGTCGTGCCCTGTCGGGGACCCGAACCAGGCCACTGCCACCGCGCCTGATACGGCGAGCGCGAAGCCGGTGATCGCCGCCCAGGCGAAGCCGGGACGGGAGGCATCGCCGAGCCACAGCACGCCGATGATGCCCGGCAGGACGGTCTCGCCGACGACCAGCGCGGCGGTGGCGCCGTTGACCGAGCCGACCTGCAGGGCGACCGTGTGCAGGTACATGCCGCCGATGCCTCCCACCAGGATCGCGTAGAGCGCCGGGTCGCAGAGCAGTGCTGCCGGATCGAAGGGGTCGATGCCGTTCAGCACGCGGACTCCGACGCCGAGGGCGCCGAAGCCGAGTCCGGACAGCAGGCCGGCCAGGATCGCGGCGCGCGCGCCCAGTAGGCGTACGGCCACGGTGCCGCCCACGATCAGGAGCAGCGAGATCCCCAGCAGCCACCAGTGCGTGGAGATCGGGGTGTCGCCGGTGCCTTCCGGGCCCGCCGCAGTCGCGAGAAGCACCAGCGCGGAGCAGACCACAGCGATCGAGGTCCACTCGGCTCGGTTGAGGCGGATGTCGAGGAGCTTGATGCTCAGCACCGCCGTGATCACCAGGTTGGCGCTGATCACGGTCTGCGACAGGAACAGCGGCAGGAGGCGGGCTGCCAGTACGCCGAGCCCGAAGCCGATGAAGTCCAGGATGGTTCCGACGATGAACTCCCAGGTCATTGCCGCCTTCGCGGTGGACGACAGGCTCGGGCCACCGTGCTGGGTCACGCTGCCTGCGGCGGCCTCCCGGCGGGCCGACTTCCGTGATCCGACGGCCTGCAGGACGGAGCCCGTGCCGTAGCAGATTGATGCTGCCACGGCGGTGAGCAGTCCTATGAGCACCGAAAGCTCCGTTCATGTATGGGTCGGTGGGGTTCGGTCCCTTTCCCACTGGCAGACGTGGGTTTCGGAGCGGAAGTTGCTTCCGGCGAGTCAGCGTCATGGAGTGTCCCCTTTCCGTGGTGGCAGGGCAGCCGGGGCGGGCAGGGCCCCGGCGGCCAGGAGCAGGGTGCGGCCTCTACGCGGACCTCGACATCGTGCCAGGGGTCGGGGGCGGGGCGGGTGAGCAGGTACGCGGCCAGGAGCAGGGCGTCGTTCTCGCGGGGGTGGGCGGCGGTGCGGGCGGCGATGCCGCCGGCGCGGGGGTGGGCCGGGGTGTGGGCGGCGCTGTGGCGGGTCGGCGGCAGCCACACCTCGCCGTCGAGGGCGATGTCGACGAAGTCGCCGGCGGCGGCGGCGAGCGCGCCGGGCGGCAGGCCGGCGTCCAGCGCTGCGGTCCACCACCGTGCGGCCGCTGCCACCGCGGTACGGGCGGCCCGCTCCGGCGGGGCATCGGCGGGGCCCGGACGGCGCGGGGCGAGCGCGGCCAGCGCGGCCAGGAGGCGGGCGGCCGCGCCGTCGGGGCCGGTGAGCAGGGCGCGGGCGAGATGCCGGTCGGCGCCGGGCAGGTGCCCGCGCACAGCGTCGAGAAGCCGGCCGGGGCCAAGGGCGGTCAGCAGCGAGTCATACCCTCCCCAGCGCAGCCACGCGGCGGCCAGTGACGGCCGGCCGGGGGCGAAGGCCGTACAGCCCGGGGCGGGCGGCGGTGAACTCCCGGGCGTGGTGGTGCAAGAGCGACAGGTGCACGCCGCGCGCGGTGGCGACCACCTCGTCGCCGCCCGCGCGGGCCCGGGCGGCGGCGTACCCGAGCAGGCAGTGCGCGCACCGCCGGGTCGGAGCCCGGCAGGCCCGGCACCGTCCCGTACTCGGCGCCCGCGGCACCGGTCGTACCGACGGCCGCAGGCGGGGTGATGTTTGGGCCGGGCGGGAGCGGCGGGACAGCGGGGCGGGCGAGCGCGACGGCCGAGTGCTGGCCCGGCATCTGAAGGACCACCCTGGCCTGAACGCGGAAGACCTTCCCGATCACCTCTCGTCCGTCAGGGAGTCGGCCGGCCAGCAGCGCCAAGAGCAGCAACGCCTGATCGAGGTGGGACGCCAGGCGCTCCGGCAAGACGCCCCGGCGAGGTCGTTGTCCGCGGACAACATGTCACCCGCCTCCCGCGCCCCCTCCCAGGAGACAATGAGTTTATTGTCCGCGGACAACAACCCAGGAGACCCCGGGCTGGTCCGACGCCCCGGATCGCCCGCTTCTGCGGAAACGCAAAAAGGCCCGGCTCCCCCGCGATCACCTGCGGGGAAACCGGGCCTTCGGCTGTCAGGCCGCCCAGGTTGCGGGCGCGTCTGCGTCGGGGTTGGGGATGCCTGCGGCAGTCACCGGTGCGGCCGGGTGCCGCAGAGCGGTGATCGGGATGGCGCCTGGTTCGGTGTCGGGTGCCCAGACCATGCGCCAGGTGGCGTCCCACTCGCACCCGCAGCCGTGATCGGGGTGCGGGTGCCGTAAGAAGGTGCCGTGGGCGTGGACGGCGCGCGGGATGCGGGGGATGAGGACCGCCGGGTCGTCGCCCGGGTACAGGTGCAAGTTCCGCCAGCCGTGGACGCGGGCCATGTACGCGGCGGCGGCCTCGATGACGTCGGCCCACCGCTGGTGCCCGAGCACGAGGAACGCGACCGGGTAGAGGTGATCGTCGGTGGGGCCGTCGATCCCAGTGACGTAGAAGTCGCGGTGGGCGAGGAAGCCGTGCACCGCCGCGTCCTCGCCGGGCACCCAGAGCTGTTCGACGGGATGCATCGTGCCGTCGTCGCCCTCGCTGGTCTCGATCTCGTACAGGCCGGTGGTGGTCACGCGCTCACCTCCGCGACGGCGGCGTCTAGGAGCGCGACGGCATCAGCCTCGTAGGGGTCGGCGAACAGCCGGTGACCGCTCGCGCAGAACGGCCCGACCCTCGCGGAGACGCGGTGGCCGGGCACGAGGGTGATCTCGCGTCCGTCCAGCGCGGCGGCGATCCGGTCGTAGTCCTGCTGAGCGTGCCGGGTCTGGGTATACGGGCCCAGGCGCAGCAGGGTGTAGCTGTCGTGGTTGTCGTCGCGTTTGCGGGCCTCGATGTGGAGGGCGTAGTGCGCGGGGTCCATGCCGGTGTTTTCGGGCAGGGGCAGGTTCGCGGCGGCGTGGGTGAGTGTCGTGTAGCTGGGCTGCCAGAGGCCGAGGATCGCGGTCGTGTTGCAGTGGAGCCAGCCGTGTTCGGTGTAGCCGAGCTGGTGGCCGTGGAGGTAGGCGTGGGCGTGCGGGGTGTCGGGGTGGGTCAGGGCGATGGCGATCGTGTCGGGTCCGTGGTTGTCGCCGGGGCGGGTGTGGGCGCGCTCGATGAATGGGCCGACGTGCACGGCGATGTCCTGGGTGCTGCCGGGTGTCCAGGGCTCGGGGTTGCGCAGGGCGGTGAGCATCGTGCGGAGCTGGTCGATGATGGTCTGGTCCTCGATGACGAGTGCGTCGGGGCCAGTGCTGCGGCGGCGGAAGCGGCGGATCAGGTGCATCATCGGGTGCCCCCGGCCGCCACGGTGGTGTGCGGCTGAGGGGTGAAGGGGATGGCCCGGCAGGTGGCGGCGTGTGCGTTGGCTCCCTCGCGGAGGACGGACATGAGGGCGTAGCCCGGGGCCGAGGTGGTCCTGCATCCGCCGCAGTACCAGCGGTTGTGCGTGGAGTCGTCGCCGGGTCCGATGATGTCGACGTAGGCCGCGCCGATGGATACGTACCGGATCAGTACGAGATCGGTTTGGCCGGGCATGTCAGGGGTGGCGTTCACGGGATTCCTTCGGGGTCGTCCGGGCGGAGTAGGGCCCGGTGCTGGTGGGGTGTCAGGTCGAGGGCTTGACTGTGTCGTGTGCTGCGCGACGTCGAGTCCGTCGAGTTCTTCTGCGGGTGGTCAGGTGGTGGCCGGTCAGCGTTCTCGTGGACGTGCCTGGGGTCGGTGGAACATGACCGGTTCTAGGCGGCGAGGGGGTGGTGGGGGCGTGTGGCGAGTTCCAGGAGCAGGAGGTCGCGGTTGCGGCGCTGCTGGTCGGCCGTGACCGGCCGGGGCCGGGGGCCGTGCTGGTGCCAGAGGGGGTGGGCGGGGGGTTCGGGGTAGGCGAGGGCCTGGTCGGCGTTGGGCTGCGGGGCGCTGTTCATGACGGGGCCTCCGGGTCAGGCGTGGTCGTCGTCGTGGCGGCTCCGGGGCTGGATGTCGGAGGCGAACCGGCCGTCGCGGCGGGCTTCGGTGGGGTTCTCGGCGATCCAGGTTTCGGCACAGGTTTTGTGCGCGGGTTCTCCGGAGTGGGAGCGCAGGGGTGTGGGTGTGCCGCACAGGGTGCAGGGGTGTGTCTGGTAGCGGTCGAAGTGGCGGTTGTCGCGCCAGTCGAGGAGCTGGCCGGGGGCCGGGACGAGGCCTGGCCCCCAGTCGTCTCTGCGGGTCATGGACGCAGGCCGGGCACCTGCTGGAGGACCTGGTCGACGAGGTCCTGTGGCGGGCGCCATGGCCCGAGTTGTCCGTGCAGCCACGGGATGGGGAGCGCGAGTTCCTGGACGTCGGCGAGGACCAGGTGATGCATGTCGGGCTGGGCCCAGCGGGAGCAGAGGACGCTGCCTGCAGGGTCCTGGTGGCAGTCGGTGAGGCGGGCGACGCCGATCACGGCCCGGGTGTGCAGGGCGCGGCCGCGGATCGTGGTGGCGACCAGCGGGTCGCGCAGCGGGGCCCGCTCGGTGGCCTGCCCGGCGTGCAGCAGCAGCCAGCCGCGCCAGGACCAGGCGGTCGGGCGGTTCTCCACGTCCTTCCCCGCGAGGATGCAGGTCGTCCAGGGCTGACGGATCGTGATGCCCCGGATCCAGGTGCCCGGGGCGGCGGTGGTGTGGCTCATGCCGCCCGCCTCAGGGTGCTGGTGCCCGGTCGTCCGGCGCGGCGGCCGTTGATGGAGGGCGCCGCGGCGTGCGAGCGGTCGGCGAGGACCGGGCGGCCGGTGTGCTTGCCCGTGTACATGGCGGCGTCGGCGGCCCGCTGGAGCAGGGACAGGTCTGTCGTGCCGATGATGTCGGGGGAGGCGGCGCCGATGGAGGCGGCGACGTCGACCAGGGTGCCGTCGTCGATCTGGACGGGCTGGGCGAGCAGTTTGGTGAGCTGGGTGAGCCGGAGGTCGCGGCGGGCGGGGCTGATTCGGACCGTGGCTGCGAACTCGTCGCCTCCGAGGCGGCCGACCGCGCCGCGGCTTCCCGCCCAGGTGGTGAGCCGGGTCGCGGTGGCGGCCAGGACTCGGTCGCCGGCGGCGTGCCCGCCGCCGTCGTTGATCTGCTTGAAGTGGTCCAGGTCGACGAGGACGACCAGGGCGTGGTCGCCGTGCCGGTCGGTGATCTTCCGGGCCTGGGTGGTGTAGCTGTCGCGTCCAAGCAGTCCGGTGAGCGGATCGCGGCGGGCGGCGGCCAGCTCGCGATGGGCGGCGGCGAGCCTGCGGTGGGCGACGGCGATCCTGCGGTGAAGGCTGACGGTGTGGACGGCCCAGCCGGTCAGCGGCAACGCGAGGCTGGTGATGATCAGAGCGCGATTCGTCGGCGAAGGGGCGTGTAAGCGTGCGGCGGAGGCCATACTGGTCTCTCCCTCTCTCGTCTCGTACGGGATGGGGGCCCGAGGCAGACGTCGGTTACCAGGCCGTGAGCGTCTGCCTCGGGGCGTATCTACAGCTCGTAGGGGTTCTTGCGGGTCCAACTGCTCGGGTTGGACCAGGGGCTGGCCTTCGCCGCCGCCCAGTCCAGCTCCCAGCCGTCGCGTACTGCGCTTGCTCCCCAGCCGCCGTCCTGGCGGCCGGGGTTCGCGCGGCTGGCGTGGTGGGCGGAGAGCGCCTGGGCGTAGACCTGGTGGGCGCGGGCAAGGGCCTCGGTGCGTGAGGCGGCCTGGCCGGTGAAGACATGCACGCCGTGCAGCGCCCAGTCGGTGGTGTGTATCGGGACGTCTACCTCGTACGGCTCCAGCGGCATGACGGCCCATCTCCTTCCAGTGGTCGGCTTCGGTGGTCGTGGTGCGTGTGGCCGGGCTGGCGGGCTACGGTCGGGCGGCGGTGGCCTGGCCGAGGACGTAGCAGCGCAGGTCGGCGTCCGCGGGCAGGGCCGGCGCGTCGTCGCCGAGCAGCGCGGCCCCGGCCGCGACGGTGAAGGTGCGGGTGACCGCGTCGGAGCCCTTCTTGCAGCGTGGCGCCTGGAAGAGCAGGTACCTGGCGGTGGCGAAGTCCTCGGGGGTGATCTGGGGGTCGGCGAGGATCTCCATCGCGGCGACGAACAGCATGTCGGCGTCGGTGGGGTGGGGGGTGGCGGTGTAGATGGGGTTGCCGCCGGTTTCCATGCGGGAGGCGTCGAGGCCCCGGCGGGCGATCCGGGTTGCGAGTTCGGTGCCGATCTGTCGGGCGGTGGCGCCGCGGATGATGCGGTTGCCGGCCACCCGGCGTCCGTCTGGGAGGCGGATCCAGTTCTGGAGGACGTCCCCGGTGACGCTCTCGGCGGTGAACCGTTCGGTGGCGGCTTGGCCGTAGACGGCCATGGCGTCGTAGGCGGGGGTGGCGGTGCCGCCCTGGTAGGTGCGGGAATCCTCGTGCCACACTGCGCCGTCGCGCAGTCGGCCCACGGGTCCGAGCCGGTCGTAGTTGGTGGTGTCCGCGGTGATCGGGGTGCGGAACCGCTCGGCGCTGTAGGTGATGCCGGTGCCGAGCCGGTCGCCGGCGCGGAGCGCGGTCTCGTACCGCCAGGTGGTGACGTCCTGGTGGGCGAGGTGCAGGGCGGCCGTGCGCCTGGCAAGGGTGTCCGTGGCGGCGAGCATCTTCGTGAGGGTGTCCCGGACAGTGCTGGCGGCTGCGGCCTGGTCGGCGGCGAAGGTCCTGATGCGGGCCTGCTTGGCGGGGTCGGCTGTGCGGAGGGCCAGCGGGGAGGTGGGGAAGTGCTCGGTGGTGATGCTCGCCGTCACGGGGAATCTCCTTCGGTCAGTCGGTGGGTGTCCGGTAGCGCTTGGTCTGCTTCAGGACCTGGTTGCGTTTGATGCCGAGGGCGTCGGCGATGTCCTGCTGCGCGCCGTGGTAGCGCTTTTGCAGGGCGTCGATTGCCATCCAGAAGTCGGTCTCGACTCGGTCGTGGCCGTCCTCGCGGCGTTTCTTGGCCTGGGCTACCAGTTCGTGGAGCTCTTCGCGGGCCTGGTCGTCGGGGCGTGGGGTCATGGCTGCTCCAGTGGGATCTGAGGGAAGATGTGTCTGCCCTCTGCTCCTGCTTGGAGCGGGTTGGGAGGCCCGGGGCGGCCGGTGAAGTTTGGCGACTGTGGCGGCCGCCCCGGGGCGACGTCAGTGGCGGCGGTGCTTGCCGGAGACGGTGTTCACACGCTCACGCAGTTGGCTCGTGCCGCGCGTGGTGACGTCACCGGCGACGGTGCTGACGTCGATCGAGCCGTAGGCGGCCGGGGTCGCGCTGACTCGGACGTCGCCGTCGACGGTGTTCGCGCGGAACTCGGCGGCGAGGGGGCCCTCGTCGTCGCCCGTGCTCACCATGACGGCCGCGTTCTTCAGCGTCGGGTCAATGGTGACGGTGACCGTGCCGATGTGGCTGGCGGTGTCGGTCCACATGGCGCCGGCGGCGGTGGCGGTGAAGGTCTGGGAGGTGCTCAAGGTGACTCCTTGGTCGGAGAGGCGGGGCCCGGTGACCCCCGCACATCCATAATGCATCTTCGAACGATGCATTTCTAAAGTTTGGCATCTTCCAAGGATGCTTTTTCTGTTGGTGCAGGTCAGCGCCCACGGCCGCGGCCCGCCGCGGCCGGTGAGCCGGGGCGGCACGGAGGAACGCCGCGCGACGCGCGGGTGATCAGCGGTTCGCGGCCTGCGCCACGTCAGGGGTGTTGAGTCCGGCACCGAGGAGCAGGCCGCGGATCGACTGCTCGTAGTCGCCGTTGCGGATCCGGTCGTGCATGAGCTGGCCTGCGACCAAGCAGCGGGCCCGCAGCCGGATCAGGGCAGCGGCGTGCGGGTCGGCGCCGGCCTCGGTCGCGGCCTGCGCGGCAGCGTCCCCGGCAGGCTGGTTTGCTGCCTGGAGAGCGGCTTCGCGCCGGGAGTACTGCGCCCGGCAGAACGCCCAGCCCGTCAGGGCCCGGGTGCGGTCCACCCGCTTCTCCCACGCCTTGTACGCACGGAGCGTGCTCTCGGGGTCGGCGGCCCACTCGGTGGCCCACTGCCGGGCGAGGTCGGGCAGCTGCGCAAGGACCGCCAGGACCTGCACGCCGCGGTGCCCGAACGCGCGCCAGGAGTCCGTCTCCTCCACAACGCGGATCTGCTGGGACATCAGCCAGTACGGGTAGTTGATGCCACCCCAGTTACCGGTCTCACCGAGCGGCTCGACGACGAACAGCCGCACCGGCCAGCCGTCCTCGATGCGCTCAAGGATCTCGCCGGGCCGGGTGTACATGTGGAAGTAGCCGAAGGGCCGGTCGGTGTACCACCGCTCGCCGGGGCTGGGGTGGTCGACGGTCTCACCGATGCGGTCGGCGAGGTTGACGGTCGGGATCGTCTCGCCCAGGCCTCTGTAGTAGCGGGCGAGGTAGTTGTCGGTGGGCGGGACGGTGCCGTCGGGCCGGGTCGCCATGTAGTGGACGACGGGCCGGGCGCTGTGTGCCATGGGAATTCCTCCAGGTCGGGTCAGGACGTGCGGGTTGATCGGGTCAGCGGCGGGCGGCCCGGCGAAGGTCGGCGAGGCAGTACGCCTCACGCGCGGACCGCGTCCACGTACTGCGCTTCCAGATCGGCGCGGTCCCCGGGGTCGTCGTCCTGGGAGGCGTGCTCGTCGACCTCCTGGTCGACGCCGTCGCCATGGACGGTGCAGACGATGTCCGGGTCGTTGTCCAGGTCACCGGTCAGCGCCCGGAAGAGGCAGCTGATGCTGTAGGCCGGCGCCCACGCCTGCCCGTCGCATCCCGGGTCGAAGGGGCAGGGCAGCAGGACGTCGAAGCCGAAGTCGCCCTCGCCGTCGACGTCCTCGCGCTGCGCGAGGGTGAGGGACTGCTGTCCGAGGCGGATCTCCGCGGCACGGTCCCGGCCGCTCACCAGGTCCGAGTCCGGCCGCCACCGCCACAGCGGCAGGATCTCCGGGCCGAAGAAGCGGCGGGCCAGCCACCGGTCGCCCAGGCCTTCGCTGCCGTCCAGTCCGAGGTCGGCCTCACGCATCTGTGAGAGCCGCTTCAGGAACGGCTCCAGGCGGTACAGGGCATCGGCGAACACGATGGTGTTGAAGCCCTCGGCGGCGAGGCTCTGGTGCGAGTGGACCATGGCCTGGTGCTGGGAGCGGACGACGTCCTCGGGCACGCGCCGGTTGTCCGGCCGCGGTCCCTGCCGCTCCAGGCAAACCGGCAGCGGCGTGGCGACAACGACCGCGACGGTCGGCATCCCGTGCCTCTTGGCGGCCATCACCAGCTCCACCCGCACGCCGTGTTCGACGTTGGTCGCGTCGATGACCGTGTTCAGCTTGCGGGCCATCCGGCGCTCCAGGATCAGCTTGAGGACGTCGGCGGCATCGGCCGTGGCGCCCTGGTCGCCGGGGTCGTCGCTGACGACCTCCCGCAGGGCGTCCAGGGACAGGACCTGCGAGGCGGGCCAGGTGCGCGCGAGCGTGGACTTGCCCGCGCCGGACGCACCGATGAGGATCACGAGGCTGCGCTCGGGCATCGGTGGGTAGCAGATCAGCTCGGTCATGTGACATCTCCTTGCGAGTGAGGGGGCCGGGCAGCCCGGATGGAGCGCTGCCCGGCGGCTTCGCGTCGTCAGCGGACGATCAGGTGGTCGGGGTGGCCGTTGTTCATGTGGTCCACGCACTGCGGGCAGTCCTCACGCGGACCGAGCCCGGCGTGCGCCTGGCGGCTGCCGTACGCGTGGAACCAGCACTGCGTGCACTGCCCTCGGGGCGGGTTCGTGGCCGTGGTGCTCGCCATCAGCGGGTGGTGGACTTGGTGGTGGCGATCAGCGCGGCGACGGTCTCCCAGCCGTGGTGCCAGGCGGAGTCCAGGTGGAACGCCCCGTTGATGCCGAAGTCGGCGAGCTTGCAGAAGCCGCCCTTGCCGGTCTTGGTGGCGATCTTCTCCAGCAGGCCCTTGCCCGGAACCCTGCGGTCCGCGGCGTAGTGCGTTCCGAAGGAGAGGGCGAGCGCGGCCGCGGCGGCGGCCGCGTGGACCCGGATGCCGAGCGCGCGGGCGCCGGCCCCGGCCACGATCGCCTGCGTGGCCGTATAGGTCAGGCAGTGGTGGAGGCAGGCGGCACGGCCGCCGGCCGTGCCGTGGGTCGTCTTCTTCTCGGTGACCGGGTCGACGTAGGTGACCGGGTGGTCGTCGGAGGCCCCCTTCACGCGGGCGCAGAAGTCGTCCTGAATCCAAAAATCTCCGATGACGCTGGCGGCGCGGGTCAGTCCGAGCAGGGCGGCGAAGACGGCGGGGCGATGCGTCATGCTGGGTTTCTCCTGATCTCGATGGGTGAGGGAGCGGGTGGCCGGCCCTTGCCGACGCGCGGCCACTCGAGGTCCGGCCCCGGCCACACCGGCCGGGGTCTGGTCGTTCAGAGCGGATTGGTCAGGCGGCGAGCCGGTGGGTCACCGGCGCCGTGGACGCGGCGTAGGTGTCGGGGCTGGGCTCGTAGCCCCGGGCGCAGGGGTCACAGCAGCCCTGGGTGCGCAGCGGGAGGCAGAAGTAGTACCGGCGCAGGCACTGCGGGCACGTGGACCTCGCGGCCATCGCCCGGTCCAGCGCCCATTCCTGCGCCAGCGTCGGCACGCGCTTGGGCCGGGCGTTCTTTACGTCGTAAAGCCAGGCCCGGGTGGGGTGGTTGCACGACTGGTCGGGCCGGTAGGCGCAGTATGTGCAGCGCAGGACCGCGACGGGGCCGTGCCCGCCGGGGCTCAGGCCCCGCTCGCGCAGCTGGCGTCGGGTGACCAGGCCCTCGGGACAGGAGCGCCGGTCGAACTCCTCCAGCGTCGCGGTGCTGCGCGGCACCTTCTTGAGCTCGCGGCGGCGCCCCTTCTTCCGGGGGCGGGGCATCACCGGCTCCAGGTGCCGGGAAGCCGGCGCTGGGGCGCGGGGTAGCGGGGTCCGGGGCGCTGCGGGCGGGGGCGGCCGATGCGGCGGCGCGGGCGGGGGATGAGCACGGGTTGTCCTCCAACAGGGTTGATGGCGGGCAGTGCTGCGGCCCGGCCGGCTCCGGAACGGCCGGGCCGGACGTCAGCCGGGCGCTTCAGCCGCAGTCAGTACCGCGGGCGGTGGTGGCGCGGGCGGTGGTGGCGAGCAGCTCGGCCAGGTCGTGGCCGCGGTCGACGGCGACGGCCAGGCGCTCGACGAGGTCTTCTGGGAAGTCGTGGGTGCGGGCGCCGGTCAGGAGGCCCTGCAGGTAGGCGACGTCGTGCAGGACGCGGCCGCGGGTGTCCAGGACGCAGGGCTGCACGTAGAGGGGGTGCGGTTCTTCGTGGTGGCGAGCGCCGCGTGCTCGGCGGCCAGGGCGTTCGCGGCCGCGTCCTGTTCGGTGAGCAGTTCCTCGGTCTGGGCGTCGTCGTAGATGCGGCGCCAGCCGAGGCGGGCGGCGATGGCGTCCGTGAGCGGGCGGATGGTGAGGGGCACGGTGGCCTCCGGTGAGGGTCTGTCGCCTGGTCCGGGTGATCGGGCGGACACCGCGTGGCCACGGCCGCCAGGAAAGGGCGGGCGTGGGGGCGCGGAGAACGCCGGATCGGTTGGTCTCGACGAGTTGGCGGGCGGGGCATGGGGCCCGCGGTTGTGAGGGCGCGGCCGGGCGGCCTGCCCGGTCCTCGCCGGTCCTGGGTGCGGGAGCGGCGAGGGCCAGGCAGTGCGTCGCGTCCGGCCCCGGGCGGGCGGGTTCGGGCGCGGGGCAGGGGACCCGGAGCGGGTTACATGCCGCGGGCGTCGGCGAGGCCGGCGGCCTGGTCGACCATGCGGAGTGGGATGCGGCCCGTGGCGTGGGCGTCATTGAAGGACGGCACGGAGTCGACGCCGGTGAACTTGCGGCGGATCGCGTCCAGGAGCACGGAGGCGGCGCTGGCTTCCAGGCCGCTGTCGCCGCGTGCCTCGGCCCGGATGGCTCCGAGCATGCAGTGGGCGCCGTCCTCGTGGGTCAGGGCTCCGGTGCACCAGCCGCTGGTGAGCAGCCGGTGGTGGGCGCGTTGCAGGAGGGCGGCGACCGGGGTCGGGTAGGAGTCCGGCGGTGGCTGGGGCGTCGGGGGCAGCGGAACGGTGACGATGTCGTCCAGGTCCAGCAGGTTGGTGGGGATGTGCGCGGTGTTGACCTCGTAGGCGACGGCCGCTTCGTCCAGGCGCGTGGTCATCGCCGCGGTCACGAGGGTGAGGCGTTCCTCAAGGCTCGGTTCCGGCGGCGGCGCGGCCGGGGTGGTCGGGGTGGTCGGGGTGGGGTGGTGTGTGGCGGGGGAGAGCAGGGCGTGAGACATCGGCCCTCCGGGCAGGGGATGCCGAAGGGCGCCGCCGGGGTGTTGTCCGGCGGCGCCCTTCGGTGTGTAGCGGAGGAGTGGGTGTTTGGGTGTCGGCGCACCCGTGTCTCGGGCATCCTCGGATCATCAGGCGCGTGGAAGGGGATGGGGTGGAGTTCGTCTTCGAGTGCGGGTGGTGCGAGGGTGACAACTACTTCGTGGGGAAGCAGGTCGGCTTCTGGGTCGACAAGTGGGAGATTCCGTCGGAGTGGGACTGCCGCTTCTGTGACGGGCTGAACTACACGCCTGATCCGCCGTGGACCGAGGCGTAGTCAGAAGCTGGAGATCAGTCCGGCGACCGCGGCGAGGCTGCTGGTGATGGCTGGGGCCAGGCCGGTCGCGGCGAGGGTGAAGCCGAACAGTGTGCAGGCCAGGGCGGAGGCGAAGCGGACGGAGCCGCCCTTGACCAGGGCGAAGACGATGATGCCCAGCAGTACGGCGGCGGAGATGGACAGGGCCACGGTGGTGGTGCTCCTTCACAAAGAGGGTGGGGTGGGGCCGGCCGTCGCTCGGACGGGCCGGCCCCGGGGGTGGGTGGGGTGATCAGGCGTCGGTGAGGCTCCTGATGGCTTCGAGTGCCTGGCGGGGGGAGGTGACCTGTTCGGAGCGGCGGCCGCGGCCCTTGGGGCTACGCCCGCCGTCCTTCCCGCCGCCGCCTCCGCCGCGCCGACGGGGCTTGCCGTCGCCGTCGTCGTCCTCGTCGGGCTCGGGCCAGAACTCGCCGGGCCTGGGCTCGGGCTCGTTCCAGTCGAACCACAGGCCGCGCTTGGTCAGCTCCGCGATCTCGTGGTCGGTGAGCCGGTTGACCTCGTCGGGGAAAAGCGTGGACAGGTCGGTGTCGAAGTCCGCGTACAGCGACCGCATCAGCACGGCGCGGCCGTTGTCGAGGACGATGACCGCGACGCCGCCCGTGGAGACGCCGTTCTCCGGGTCGGCCTCGCCGCGCATGGCCCGCTCGATCGCGGAGCCCTCGGTGCGGGAGTAGCGGGCCGGGATGGTCGGCACGTCGTAGACGTGCTCCATGGTGCCCTCCGCGGCCTTGCGGGTGGCGCCGGGCGAGCCCATGTTGAAGATGACCGGGCGGCTGTTCTGGCGCAGGTTGTCCTTCATCTCCGTGGAGAACCCGTTGTGCGCGAACGGCGACTGCCCGGCCGGGTTGAAGCCGATGCCGTACTTGAGGCCGGTGACCGTGAGGTCCTCGCCGTCCTTCTGGATGAACTCGCCGAAGTCCGCGTCCTGCGCCGCGGTCATGAACTCGTCGCCGTAGACGTTGAGCTGCCGGTAGGGGCAGCGCGGGTCACCCGGTTTGTAGTCGTGCGGCTGGCCGTCGTGCGGCCAGGGCATCTCCGCCCTGATCTCGCACAGGGCTTTCGCCGCCCGCAGCGAGCGGGCCATCCACAACGCGGTCGAGCCCTGCCGGTCGATGTACCGGCCGAGCACGCTGGTCTTCTCGTCCTTGCGGACGGTGCCCAGCCACACGACCTCGCCGTCCAGAGACTGGGCGGCCATGTGGATCGCGAAGAACTGCGTCTTACCGGACCGGGACACCCCGAGGGTGAGGCCATGGGCCGGGGCATTCTTGTCGTGCTGATACACCATCGTCTTCACCGGCTGGCCGGTGATGGTGTACCCGCACACGTACATGCCCTTGACGTCCGGGGTGAGCAGCTCGCGGGTCGCCCGGAAGATCTGCGACAGCGGCGGCTCGTCGAACGCGCTGATGAGGAACTCAGCCCCGTCGACGAGGACGAACACGCAGGAGTCGTCCTCGGGCAGCCCGAGCGCGCGGCAGACCTTGGCCAGGTCGATGCGCGGGGTCTCGGTGGAGTCGGCCATCTTCGCCCGGTAGAAGGTAACCCCGCGTACGGCGTCGCGGGTCTTGTGGACCAGCTCGGAGCCGGGGGCACCGCCCTTGGGTCCGCCGACCCGGTCCGTCCAGCGCTCCTGCGCGGTCGGCTTGGTGCGGCGGCGCTGGTTGGCGTCGGGGGTGATGCGGGCCTCCATCCAGCCGGGGCCGCCCTGACGGCCGGCCTGGACGGCGACCTCCGCCAGGACCACGTCGCCGGAATGCACGCCGAACGGTGCGGCGACCGCAACCTTGGACAGACCGGTGATCGGCCGTCCGGTCTCCGAGGCGCGCAGCAGGATCGTCATGTCGTGCTGCATGCCGGGGTGCCGGGTGGCCTTGACGATGTGCGTGCGGCCGGGCATCCCGGCCTGCTCCCACAGCACCCGGGCGTCGCGGGTGAGCGGGTCGGCTCCATCGTCCGGCTGTGCCACCGACGCCTCGGGGGTCTCGGCGAGGGCCGGCCGTCGTGGGGCCGGGGCGGCGAGGGCGGGGCGGTGGCGGCGGCGGGTGTGCTGGGTGAACGGCATCACCAGGAGGCCGGCCGCCGCCCATCCGGCGGCGAGCAGCCCGTCCATCCAGTACGGGCCGAAGCCGGCGGTGTGCTTAGCGGTGACGTCGACGGCGGCGGCCAGAACCAGCGGGGACCAGCGCAGGATCTTGCGCCCGGCGCCGAGCTCGCCGGACTTGTAGGCGAGGAACCAGCCGCCGAGCCCGGCCACGCCGGCGAGCTGCACGACCTGGTTGACGGGGCTGTCGGGAAACACGTTGGGAGCCACGGCCAGCACGGGCGCAGCAAGGGTGTAGGCGAGGCTTTCGAGCGCGACACTGCGCGGTACGGCCACCGGCTTCTCCTTCGGTGAATGGGCACGGGCGGCCCCGCGGTGTGCGGGGCCGCCCGTAGCGAGGTGGGTGGGGGAGAGGAGGGGGTCAGCCGTTGAAGAACCCGGGCTTGGGTGTCTTCTCGGGCCGGTTGGAGCGGATGTCGTCCAGCGCGCCGTAGAGCCTGGCGTGGGTGCGCCGGGTCTCGTGGGTGAGGTCGGCGGTCTCCTGAGCGGTCTCGTTCAGCTTCTTGACCTGCACTCCGGCCAGGTCGAGGGCGACCCCGACCTGGCTGGTCAGTTCCACGAACTTCGGGTCGAGGTCGGCGTTCCCGACGTCGCGAGCCGTGTCCTCGGCGCGCTTGGCGTTCCTGCGGACGCTGTTCATGAGCTCCTCGAGGCCGAGCCCTGCGTTGTCGAGCGCGCGTCCGAGGCTGTTGAGCTTGGCCTGGACGGCCTTGTAGCGGTGGTCGCCGTCGCTCACGGCGGGCGCCGCGGCCTTGGGGCGGCGTGCGATTTCGCTGCTCATCGGCGGGTTCCCTTTCTGTTTTCTAGTCGTGGTGGGCGGCGGCGGACACGTGCTTCAGGCCTGCGTCTTCCTTGGCGGCCATGTCCTGGCCGTACACGCGGGCGACCTCCGTGGCCGCGAGTTTGGCGGCCTCCAGGGCCAGTCCGCACTCGGTCGCGCACCGCTCCGCCTGCTGCTTCATGCGGGCCGCGGAGTCGGCCAGGTCCGAAATGAGTTCGGTGACCTGGGTGCTGACGTTGTGGTCGCCGACCAGGTCGGTGGCCATGTCCCGCAGGGCGTCGGCGGCCTGGTCGAGGGCCTCCGCGAGGGCCTCGGCCCGCTCCTGGTCGGAGGCGGCCCGGATCGCGATGTTCGCCATCGTCATCAGGTACTCGTCGAACGTGATGTCGGTACGGTGCTGGGCACCGAGGCCTCTGGCCCCGCGGGACGGCTTGCTGACTCCCGAACCGCTTCTCGAGCCGCTCACGCTGCTCCCTTCTGTGCTGGTCGGCCGGCTGGTGCCGGGCCTGGCGGTGTGGGGTTCCGGCGCGGGCGGCAGGCCCTTCACGCCGGTGGTCACGGCCGCGCGGTCAGGGACGATGTCCGCGTCGACGATGTCGCCCTCGCCGCTGCCCTTGGTGCCGGTGCGCGGCGGGCGGGCGGGGTGGTCGGGCCACTCCACGGTCGGGGTGGAGTGGCCCGTGCCGAACGGGCCGTCCGTCGTGCGACCGCGTCCCGTCCGGCCGGTGCGGCCCGTACGGGTGCGTCCCTTCCGGCCGGTGCGGCGGGTCCGTCCGCGCCGCCCGGCCGGGCCCTTGCCACCGGTGCGTCGACGCCGGGTCCGCCGCTGCTTCTTCGTGGTGCCGGACGCCCCGTCACCGGCCGTGGAGTCCTTGCCCGGCGTATCGCCCGCCGTGCCGTCCTTCCCTGCGCCGGAGGCCCCGCCGGGGGCCTTCTTGCCGGCCTTGGTGACCTTGCCGCCGGTGCCCTTGCCGGTCTCGGTGTCCTTGCCCTTGTCCTTGGTCAGGTCCACCTTCTCGGCGGCGGCCTCCTTCGCGTCCTTGGCCTCCTTCGCGTCCTTGGCCTCCTTCGCGTCCTTGGCCTCCTTCGCGTCCTTGGCCTCCTTCGCCTCCTTGGCCTCCTTCGCCTCCTTCGCCTCCTTGGCCGCGGCTTCCCGTTTTTCCTTCCGGGCCTTTGCCCGCTCCGCCTTCTTGGCCCGGCGGTCCTCCCACACCTTCTGGCGCTGGGCACGG
Source organism: Streptomyces sp. NPDC056347 (assembly GCF_042262625.1). Taxonomy (NCBI): domain Bacteria; kingdom Bacillati; phylum Actinomycetota; class Actinomycetes; order Kitasatosporales; family Streptomycetaceae; genus Streptomyces; species Streptomyces sp. NPDC056347. The sequence goes on from NZ_JBHJQP010000021.1 coordinate 50,079, forward strand.
GCCTGGTCGCGGTCCTTGGACCGGTCGGCGACGTCGGCGGCGCGGTCGGCGTTGCGCCGTTCCTGACGGCCGCGGGCCCGCTCGGTACGGGGGCTGGACGCCTGGCCGGCGCCCCCCCGGGAATTACTGCCCCGGCCGGAGCTGCCAGAGCCCGTCTGGGAGCCTTTCGAACCCCCGGACTGGCTGCCGCGCCCGGACCCGGGTGTACGGCCGCCAGGGCCCTGCTGGGGGCCCTTAGTGCCGCCCTTGCCGCCTCCGCCGACCGGCCCGTTCCCCGAACGGCTGCCGGGAACGGCGGAGTTGGAGCCGCGTGGCGCGCCGGGCCGGTTCGGCCCGGCGCCGGAGTGGTTGCGGGACGGTCCGCCGCCGCCTGGGCCGCGGGCCTTCGAATGGCCCTTGTCCGCCCCCAGGCCGGAGGCGGACGGCTTCGCGCGGGCATCCGCCTTTCCGTGCGCCGCCGCCTTGTCGCCTTTCGCTTTCATCATCGCGGCATGGAGCTTTCCGTTCTGCTCCATCATCGCGACTTCCTGCGCGGTGCGCCCCTCCAGCAGCGCCACCTTCCGCGCTATTTCAGCCTCACGGAAAGGCGCTTCGCTTTCGTGATTGGCCCGCGCTTTTTCCAGGCGGAATTCCAGCCAGTCGCCGATACGGTCGGCGAGAGAACGGGACTGCCCGTATTCGCCTTCCTCATATTCGCTTTCTTCGTCACTGGTTTCCGGTGCGGTAATTCCTTCGGAACGCAGCGCCGTGGACGGGTCCGGTGCGGCCGGGATCGCCGGGAGTTCCATGGTCGTCTCCTCCGGGGTTTCCGGGGGAGCTGCCGGAGGGTCTTCCGGCGGTGGAATGGTGTCGATGAAATCGGGGATCGGCGGCAGCGTGTAGGTGGAATCGCCGCTCCAGGGGCCGCGGACCAGGGTTCCGCCGGCGGTGTCGTCGGGGTCGTCGGGCACGGGCACCTCCCTCCAGGGGACTTGACAGACAGTGGGGTCTCGTGTGCACGCGCGTGCACGTGCACGTGTGCACGCTTTACACGCGCGAGGCCCCGCCGGAGCCCGGCGGGGCCTTCGTGGGTGACACTCAGTTACGCGGGCCGTGCTGCTTCAGGACGGTGTCCGCGTACTGCATGAGGTGGTCGAACAGCCGCGGGTCGCCCGCCTGCCGCTTCTCCAGGACCAGCTTGAAGAGGCGGCAGACCAGCGTGAACGCGGTGATGACGTCGCCGCGTCCGGCTTTGACTTCCCTCGTGATTTCGGACCGAGTAACGCGGAGCCAGAATTCCATCCGGCCGATTTCCCCGCGACTTTCGATCGCCCTGCGCTCTTCGTCCTGCAGCCAGCCGTTCCGCCCTTGAATGGAACGTTCGGCGCTGCTGAGGGGGCGCGTCACGCCGACTCCCTCCTACCGAGGTCGTAAATCGACGTGGGGCCACCATACCCGGAATTCTGGTCCCGCGCATCATGCTGGGGCGGACTGGGTGCGACCTGGAGAGACGGCGGGTTCTTTTTCTGCTTCCTCTCCAGCTCTTTTTCCTTTCTGCCCTTGGCCGTATTCACCACGGTCTCATCGTGGGCGCGGCGTTTATAGGCGCTCTTTTCCAGGCCGTCGGTGAGGTTGTTCAGGTTCTTGAGGACCTGCCCGAGGGCCTTTTCCACGGGCATCGCCCGCAGCCTGGCGTGGTACCAGCGGTCGCCCTCCACGTGCGTCTTGCGCAGGTGCACCCGGGTCTCGAGCGCGAGGGTCTCCAGGCTGTTGCCGATGTCCAGCAGGACCCGCTGGACATCGGCCAGGTACCGGGCGGTTGCCTCCGGGTTCTGCGCGACATCGCGCAGGGGCGGGTGGTTCGGGTCGTTTTCGCTGCTCACGGGGTTTCCTCCTGGTGTGCTGGTGAGGCTTTCGACGTGCTTCCGGCAGTCGCGGCGAGGGCCAGCCCGAATTCCGCGGGCTGGCCCTCACTGATGTGTGCCGGATCTGTACGAACTTTCTGGTCAGCGCCGCTTGCGGGGGAGCAGGCGGGGGTGGCACCACCAGCAGGCCGGGCCGTGGTCCCGCGTTGTGCGGGCGTGGGCCAGGGCGAACGGGGTGGCCAGGAGCACGGCCAGGGTGATCAGGACGAGGGACAGGCCGATCACGTATTCCAGGACGCTCATCGCGTTCCTCTCTCTGGTGCGGTCAGGTCAGGTACTTGTCCGCGTCCTCGGGGCGGAGCAGGCCGGCGTCCTTCAGCAGCCGGACCGCGCGGGACTGGTTGACGGACAGTCCGATACGGACACGACTGATGTTGACGAAGCCGTCGTCCTCGCGCGGCAGCGTCTGTACACGCGGCAGCAGCTCGGCGTCCGTACGGGGGCGAGTGGCTGTACCGGTACGCCCGGCGGCTGCCGGGCCTGTACGCGGACCGGCGTCCGTCGTACTGGTACGGGCCGTCGGAATCTCGTCGGCCGGGGCTGTGCGGGCGGTGACCGTACTAGGACGCGCACTGCCCTCGTACGCGGCGGCGCTGGTACGGGAGTGGCTCTCCGTACCGGTTCGCGCCGCCCCGCAGGACGGGGCCTGTACGCCGCTTGTACGGTCGCTGTACGCGCTGGTCAGAGCCCCATTCTCCCCTGCCGGGGCGGGGCTTCCCGGGGTGCCGTGTACAGGCTCTGTACCAGTCGCGTCATGGCCTGTACGGATGGACGTCCGGGCTTCGGCTGTGCCGTCCAGATCCGTACCGGACGGGCCCGTACGGGCGGTCTGCGTACCAGTCCGTCCGTCCTGACGGGCGTCCGCACCGGCACGGTCTCCTCCCTGTACCGGTGCGTCCGTACCACCGTGCTGTCCGTCCGTACCGTCGCCGTGCATGAGCGAGTGGACGCGCCAGATGACGGCCACGAAGATCAGGACGACGAACGTCGTCAGCTGCCACGGTGCCGCGTGTCCCTCCTGGACGATCCCGGCCTGTTCGGACAGGTGGTACGTCACGTTCGCCGACGCCATGAGCAGCAGCGCGTAGGGGATGTCCTGCTTGGCCCGGAAGGCGGTGACGCAGTAGACGTCGATGCTGACGGGCAGGAGCGGGGCGACGTACGGGTTGATACCGACCATGCGGGCCAGGTCGTACTCGCCGGAGGCGGCGAGGCCGACACCGGCGGCGAGCGCGATCCAGGGGGCCGTCTTCCACGCCTTACGGCTGAGGCTGTGGTGCCAGCCCCGCCAGCGGGAGGTGGCCTTCTTCGCCTCGCGGGCCTCGTCCAGGAGACGGTGGGCCCGGGCCTCGTCGGCCTTCGCCCGTTCGGTGACGGCCCTGGCCTTGCGCTGTGCCTCCGTCGTGATGCGGTCGGCCTCCTTCCGCGCGGCCTCCCGCAGCTGCGCGGCAACGCTCTTGGCCTCCTCCCGCAGCCGCTCGCGCTGCTTCTCGCACGCTTCTTTCAGCGTGGCGAGCTCGTCGGCCAGGGCCTTGCGGCTGGCGGCCGCCTCCGTGTCGAACCGGTCGGTGAGCTCGCGCAGCTGCCCGCGGAGCTCGGCACGGGTCTGTTCCGCCTCGGTGTGCGCCGCGGCAACGTGCGCGTCGGACTCCCTGCGGCGCTCGGCAGCGGCCTTGACCGCGTCCGCGTACAGCGCCTCGGCCTCCGCGCGCCGGCCGTCGTACTGCTCGCCCGCCGTCCTCGCCAGCTGCGCGAACCGTTCACGGGCCTGCTCGACCTCGCGCTGCGCCGTGGCCACGAGAGCGTCGGCCTGCTCCTGGGCCCGCGCGAGGATCCCCTCGGCCTCGGTACGGCGGTCCGCGACAAGGGTGTTGATCCCCTCGAGGTCGGTCTCGGCCAGGTTCCGCAGCTCGGCGACCGCCTTGCTGGTCGTCTCCCGGGCATCGGCCAGAGCCCGTTCGGCGTCGGCACGGATGTCATCGGCGGCCTTCTGGGCTCCGGCCCGCGTCCGCGCGGCCTCGACATCCGCGCTCTCCCGCGTCTGGCCGGCCTCGCCACGTGCCCGCTCCAGCAGGTGTTCCGCCTCGGTGCTGGCGCGGGTACGGGTCTGCGCCGCGGTGCGCTCCGCCGCCGAGAGGAGCTCGGTGCGCGCGGCCTCCGCGCCGGCAAGGACCTTCGCGGCGGCCTTCGCGGCCTTTGCCTGGACCTCGTCGGACCGTGCGGCCGCCGTCGCCGTGACGGTGTCGGCCTCGCCACGCGCGTCGGCGAGCAGCTGCTTGGCCTTCGCGTCAGCGTCGGTCAGGACCTGGTCTGCGTCGGCGGCCACGGTGCTCGCGGCCTGCGCACGGACCCGGTCGGCGTCGGTCTGCGCGTCGGCCAGGACACGGGCCTGCTCGGTGGTGGCCGCCTTCGTGATCGAGGCAGCCTCCGAGCGGGCGGCATCCAGGAGTTCGGCGGCCCGGGTCTCGCTGTCGGCGAGGATGCGCGAGGCGTCGTCGGCGGCCTGGTCCCGGAGGTCGGCGGCCCGGTCAGCGGCGTCGGCCAGGACCGGGTCGGCCTCCGGGAAAACCAGCGGGACGGTGATCTCGCCGGCCTCTTCGGGAGCGGCGGGCTGGGCGGGGATGGCGGCCGAAGCCACCGGCGCCTTGGCGCGCCCACCGCTGCGGGGCTTCACTGCCGGGGCGGGCTTCCGCCTGCGCCGGGTGGTGGTGCTGGCCACGGGATGTCCTTTCTTTCCGGCGCCTCGTGCAAGAGGTCACCGCGGGTCGGCGGCGGTCGGTAGGGTCGTAACCAGGCCCTCCGAAGCCCCGGCAGCTCGAATGCCGGGGCCTCGGAGGGCCGTTGTGCTGGTGGGATCGGTACCGGAGGTCAGACGGCCTCCGTCTCCTGGCCGGGCCCGTAGGCGCGGGCGAACGCCGCAGCAGCGGCCAGCAGACCGAACACGTCCTCGACCCTGCGGGCGGGGTGTTCGTCCCAGGCGGTGTAGCTGGCGCGGGGTGCCCCGGTCAGGGCCCGGATGAGGAACTCGAAGATGAAGTCCAGCGCCATGCGGGTATCCCCGCTGAACCGGTTCCCGGGATCGGTCACCTCCGCGTGGATCAGGGCGGCACGGATACCGCGCCCGGCCACGTAGGCGGGATTCCAGCCCGCGGTGCGCAGGGCCTGGGCGGCGGCCTCGGCGTGGGCGGCAATCTGCTCGCCGGTCAGCGGCATGCCGCTGCGGCCCCAGCGCAGCCAGTCGGTGTAGTCCCCGGCCAGGGTCCATGCGGACTCGAGAAGCGAGGCCGGTGTGCTGGCCGGGGTCGTGGCGGCGATCGTCCCGGCGATGAACGTCTCGATGTCACGGACGAACTCGCCGGTGGTGGCCTCCAGGTCACGGTCGCGGTGCAGGCCACGGTTCAGCTCGAACATGGGGCGTTCCTCACGTTGGTGGTGGTCCGGACTGTCCGGCTCCCCTTCACCGCGCGGCGCTCCTCCATCGGTCTGGTGGAGGAGCGCCGCGCGGATCAGGCAGCCTGCAGGCCGGGGTCAGCTGTACTTACGGCCCTCGCGGACGAAGACGGGGTCGATCTCGGTCCAGCCCTTGTCCTGCAGGCCGGCGGTGACCTTCTCCGTAGCCTCGTTCTTGGTCTCGGCCTCGACCGTCTCGTAGTGCGTGCCGGTGGCGATGTCGTTCTTGACCTCGGTGGTGGTCCAGAAGATGCCCATCAGGTGTCCTTTGGTTGGTGGGGTGGTGCGGGGCGTGCCCCGGGCCGGAGTCGATCCGGCACCGTCGCGGCGTGGCCGGGGCTGGGTGCGGGGTGGTCAGGCGGTCTTGGTGCGGCGGGTGGGGAGCCACCGGCGGCGCCTCGCCCCGGGCTCCGCGGCCACCGGGGCGGGCGCGGGCGGCGGGGCGGCGGCCGTAGCGATCGCGGCGAACGCCTGAGAGGTGGCGGCGAACGCCGCGGCACGGTCGTGGCGCCTCTGGTAGATGCCGTCGGAGATGAGGCGGTCGGCTTCCAGCGCGTACTCGACGGCCTTGGCGTAGGCCTCGGGACCGGTCATCGTCCTGCCCTCGGTGGTCATGCGGCGCTCCTTCGGTGGATGCGTGGGTCAGGCGGCGAGGGCGGGGCGGTGCGGGGCGACGACCTGGCCGTCGGGGAGCAGCTCGCCGGTGTCGTCGAAGAGCAGGACGGCGTTGCAGAGCAGGCTCCAGCCCTGCCCGGGGTGGGCGGCCACGACGTGGGCGGCCTCCGCGTCGGGGCTGTCGGCGGTCGGGCAGGGCGGGGTGTGCGTGCACAGGGAGGCTGGCAGCCGGGTGCCGGTCCTCGTGGCGCCGAGCGGGGTGCTACGCATGGGGTCTCCTTCGGGTGGGTCCGGGATGGTCTCCCGGGCCGACGGCGTGCGGAAGGCCGGCCGCCCGTCAGGTGGGCGGCCGGCCGGGTCGGGCGTCAGGGCGTGGGAGGGGGGTTGGCTTTCTGTCCTGCCGTGCGGTCAGCCGTGAAGGATCAGGAGTTGTTGATTCGCTCGGTAGCGATCCGCAGGTTCTCGTCGACGAAGCGCTGGTGGTCCTCCGGCCGGCACTGCTCCCGCTCGCAGGTCACGGCCTCGCGGATGACGTCCGCGACGACCTGCGCCGGTCCTCGGTTGGGCATTTCATTCTTGGAAGCGGCCATGGGGGCTGGTCCTTTCGGTGGGGAGTGATGCGCAGGTGTGTGTCGGTGATGCGGTGGCCTGCGTCCCAGGCCGTGGTGGCGAGTAGGGCGAGCGCGATCGGGTGGGCCAAGCCGCAGAAGGTGATGGCAGCCCGCGGCGCGCTGCGCGGCCCGGGCCATGCGCATGAGGTGCGCTCAGTTCTCAGCCCGCTGTCCGCTTTCGTTGCAGGACGCGCAGTTCACGACTGCCCGCTTCCGTTGCAGGATCGGCACATGACCCAGTTCTGGCGGGTGACGCCGTCGCTGCTGGTGTCCTCGGTCCTGCCACCCTGCCCTCCGCAGGACTGGCACTCCTGGTTGGCCTCGAAGACGATGTCGGTGGTGGTCATGCGGAGGACCGGCTGGCGGGTGTACGGGCCGGGGACCATTTCGGCGTAGGTCCGACGGGCGTGGTGGCCGGCCTTCTGGGCTCGGTCGTCGCCGTGGTCGACGAGGCGCTGGACGAGCCGGTGGAAGGTGTCGGTCTCGTCGCGCTCGAACCCGCGACGGTCATCGTCCTCGGTCATGTCTCCGATGAGCCCGGCGCGCGGCAGGGTGGTGGTCGAGGTCTGGGCGACGCCGGTGCACCGGCAGGATTCGAAGTCGCCGCCGCAGTTCGGGCGGTTGCCCGTGCCGAGGACGGGGATGGTCGCGGCGGTCGCGCACGTCATAATGCTCATGCGGATCTTCTTTCTGTGAGATCAGGTGGTCCGCGCTGGCCCCCGGCACACATGGCGTTGCACCGCCGTGTCGGGGGTCGCTCCGTTTCCGGAGCGGCGCGCGGTGGGGTCCTGTAGCCCCACGCCGACACCAGCCCGGTCGGGCTGGGGACGACGTGCAGAACAGGACGAGCAGGGGTCAGGCCGCGGTCGGAAGGACGGCAAAGTCCTCAGCAGCGAAAGCGAATTCGTCGGTGACGTCGACGCTGTCCGCGTTGTAGACAGCGACGCTCCAGGCAGCGCCGCGGTCCGCGAGCCGCATGACGATCTCGCCGAGCCGGTCCACGGCCGTACGCTTCAGCCCTCGGCGAGTGACCGGCCCGGTCTCCAGGGTGTAGGTGAGCGTGTACCGCTGCCGGGTCGCCTCCAGCCGGTCGGCCGTCACGGCGGCAGCGATCCGGCCGGGCTGACGAACCTCGCGGGTGACGGCCAGGTCCAGGCCGCGGCGGCCGCCGCGGACCAGATCATCGGTAGACCGGTCGCCGGGCCCGTACCGCAGAGCAAGCTCCTCGCACGCCGGGCGGGCCGGGCACCCGGAGCAGAAGCCCTGGGCACCCGCCTGCTGCGCCGCCCAAACCGATGGCGGCGCGCCGAGGTTGCGGTCGAAGAGGTCGCGGTATCGGTCCTGGCCGCAGCGGCCGTTTTCGGCGACGGCGGCCTGGAGCACGGGGCGGCGGGCGAGCCGGGCGGCGGTGGGGGAGAGCCGGTTGAGCGTCATGACGATTCCTCCGGGTGGGCTGGTGTGCGGGCAGCGTGATGAACCCCCATGCCGAGAGGCATGGGGGTTCGAGTTGAACTGTTTGATTGAGCAGGTGGCCGGGGCCGTGGTCGTTCGTGCGGGCCGGGTCAGGCAGCGCCGGCCGGAAGGCTGCGGGGTACGAAGTCCTTCGCCCTCTGGAAGATCGGCAGGGGAAGGCCGTGCCGGACCCGGAGCTCCTCGACCTCCGCGTCGCTGAGGCCGTACCGCGAAGCACCGTTCACGTAGGTCGACAGGGCCTCGTAGTGGTCATCCGGGAGGATGCTGCCGTTCTGCGCGATGACGTTGGCGAACTGCGGAAGCACGAGGTTGAGGAAGTGGAGGGCGTAGTCCCTGTCCTCCGCCCGTGGCTCGGCCGTGCTGGTCTCGCCCGCGTCCGGCTGCTCCTGGGCCGCCCGAAGGCGGGCTTCCAGCTCGGCCACCTTCTTCTCCGCACGGCTCGCCCGGGAGTCAGCGACCTCGTACGCGGCCAGCGCCGCCTTCCGGGCGAGGCGAGCCTCATTCAGTTCGCTGGTCAGGCGCTGCACCTCGCCGTCCTTCGCCTCGGCGCTCACGGCCTGCGCGGCGATCTCTTTCTCGGCGCGGGCGAGCTTGTCGCGCAATGCGTCGGCGGTGGCGCGTCGTACAAACGGCAGCTTCATGGGCTGTCCCTTCACATTGGAGGTCAACTCGGCTGGTCGTACGAGC
>NZ_JBHJQP010000022.1:0-58338 GCF_042262625.1 Streptomyces sp. NPDC056347
CCCGGGGGTGGAGCGGCCGCCGGGCCGCCGGTCAGTGGTTGCTGGGGAAGCCCAGGTCCACACCGGCCGGGGCGTCGGACGGGTCCGGCCAGCGGGTGGTGACGACCTTGCCGCGGGTGTAGAAGTGCACGCCGTCGTTGCCGTAGATGTGGTGGTCGCCGAAGAGCGAGTCCTTCCAGCCACCGAAGGAGTGGTAGCCCACCGGCACCGGGATCGGCACGTTGACGCCGACCATGCCGGCCTCGATCTCCAGCTGGAAGCGGCGGGCGGCGCCGCCGTCGCGGGTGAAGATCGCGGTTCCGTTGCCGAACGGCGAGGCGTTCATGAGGGCGACGCCCTCCTCGTACGTGTCGACGCGCAGCACGCACAGGACCGGGCCGAAGATCTCGTCCTTGTACGCGTCCGAGTCGGTGGACACGTTGTCGAGGAGGGAGAGGCCGATCCAGTGGCCCTTCTCGAAGCCCTCGACGGTGTAGCCGGTGCCGTCCAGGACGACGTCGGCGCCCTGGGCCGCGGCGCCCGTGACGTAGGAGGCGACCTTGTCGCGGTGGGCGGCGGTGATCAGCGGGCCCATCTCGGACGTGGCGTCGTTGCCGGGGCCGATCTTGATCTTCTCGGCGCGCTCCTTGATCTTCGCGACCAGCTCGTCGCCGACGGAGCCGACCGCGACGACGGCGGAGATCGCCATGCAGCGCTCGCCCGCGGAGCCGTACGCGGCGGAGACGGCGGCGTCGGCGGCGGCGTCGAGGTCCGCGTCCGGCAGCACCAGCATGTGGTTCTTCGCGCCGCCGAGCGCCTGGACGCGCTTGCCGTTGGCGGTGGCGGTCCGGTGGATGTGGCGGGCGATCGGGGTGGAGCCGACGAAGGAGACCGCGGCCACGTCGGGGTGGGCGAGCAGCCCGTCGACGGCGACCTTGTCACCGTGCAGGACGTTCAGCACGCCGTCGGGCAGACCGGCCTCGGAGGCCAGCTCGGCCAGCAGGTTGGCGGCCGACGGGTCCTTCTCGCTGGGCTTGAGGACGAAGGTGTTGCCGCAGGCGACGGCGAGCGGGAACATCCACATCGGCACCATGGCCGGGAAGTTGAACGGGGTGATGCCCGCGACGACGCCGATCGACTGGCGGATCGCGGCGACGTCGACCCGGCTGGAGACCTGGGTGGAGAGCTCGCCCTTGAGCTGGGTGGTGATGCCGCAGGCCAGCTCGACGATCTCCAGACCGCGGGCGACCTCTCCCAGCGCGTCCGAGTGCACCTTGCCGTGCTCGGCGGTGATCAGCGCGGCGATCTCGTCGCGGTGGGCGTCCAGCAGCGCGCGGTAGCGGAAGAGGATCGCCGTACGGGTGGAGAGCGAGGACGTGCCCCACGTGGCGTAGGCGGCCTTGGCGGAGGCGACCGCGGCGTCGACCTCTTCGATGGAGGCCAGCGCGACCTGGGTGGTGACCTCGCCGGTGGCCGGGTCGGTGACCGGGCCGTAGTTGCCCGACGCGCCCTCGACGGTCTTGCCACCGATCCAGTGGTTGACGGTCTTCATGACAGGAACTCCTTCAGTGACGTCTTCAGAGGTGGTGGCGACGGTCGGCGACGTGGCGGTCGTACTCTTCCCGGGCTTTCAGGGCCGACGGCCGGGTGGCCGTCTCCGCTACGGGGACATCCCACCACGCCTGTGCCGGAGGGGGGCCCGACAGAGTGTCTGCCGTTTCGGTCTCGGCGTAGACACAAGTGGGACGGTCGAAGGAGCGGGCCTCGGCCAGGGCTTCACGCAGGTCACGCACGCTTTCGGCGCGCAGCACCCGCATCCCGAGGGACGCGGCGTTGGCCGCGAGATCGACGGGCAGCGGCTCCCCGGTGAACGTTCCGTCGGGGGCCCGCCGCCGGTAGGCGGTGCCCAGGCGTTCGGCTCCGACCTGCGCGGACAGGCCGCCGATGGAGGCGTAGCCGTGGTTCTGGAGGACGACCAGTTTCACGGGGAGTTCGAGCTGGACGGCGGTGACGATCTCGGTGGGGTTCATGAGGTACGTGCCGTCGCCGACCAGCGCCCAGACGGGGCGGCCGGGGGCGGCCAGCTGGACGCCGATCGCGGCCGGGATCTCGTAGCCCATGCAGGAGTAGCCGTACTCCACGTGGTACTGGCGCGGGGAGCGGGCCCGCCACAGCTTGTGCAGGTCGCCGGGGAGCGATCCGGCCGCGTTGATCAGGATGTCGTCGTCGCCGACCAGGGCGTCGAGGGCGCCGAGGACCTGGGCCTGGGTGGGGCGGGCGGCCGGGTCGGGGGCGGCGAACGCGGCGGTGACGCGGCGCTCCCAGGCCGTCTTGGCCTCGGTGTACTCGCGTACGTAGGCGGGGGCGACGCGGTGGCGGGCGGTTTCCGCCAGGGCGGTGGTGAGGGCTTCGAGGGCGGTGCGGGCGTCGGCCACCAGCGGGAGCGCGCCGAGCTTGTGGGCGTCGAAGCCGGTGATGTTGAGGTTGAGGAAGCGGACGTCCGGGTGCGCGAAGAGGGTGGCGGAGGCGGTGGTGAAGTCGGAGTAGCGGGTGCCGACGCCGATGACCAGGTCGGCGGTGCGGGCCAGGGCGTCGGCGGTCGCGGTGCCGGTGTGGCCGATGCCGCCGACCTCGGCGGGGTGGTCGTGGCGCAGCGACCCCTTGCCCGCCTGGGTGGTGGCGACGGGGATGCCGGTGGCGTCGGCGAGGGCGGCCAGGGCCTCCTCGGCGGCGCTGTGGTGGACGCCGCCGCCCGCCACGATCAGCGGCCGGTCCGCCGCGCGCACCGCCCGTACCGCGCGGTCGAGTTCGTACGGGTCGGGGGCGGGGCGGCGTACGTGCCAGACGCGTTCGGCGAAGAACTCCTCGGGCCAGTCGTGCGCCTGGGCCTGCACGTCCTGCGGCAGTGCGAGGGTGACGGCGCCGGTCAGGGCGGGGTCGGTCAGGGTCCGTACGGCCTGGAGGGCGGCCGGGACCAGGGCCTCGGGGCGGGTGACGCGGTCGAAGTAGCGGGAGACGGGGCGCAGGCAGTCGTTGACGGTGACGTCGCCCGCGCCCGGGACCTCCAGCTGCTGGAGCACCGGGTCGGCGGGCCGGGCGGCGAAGGTGTCGCCGGGCAGCAGGAGGACGGGGAGGTGGTTGACGGTGGCGAGGGCGGCGCCGGTGACGAGGTTGGTGGCGCCGGGGCCGATGGAGGTGGTGACGGCGTGGGTGGACAGCCGCCCGGACTGGCGGGCGTAGCCGGCCGCGGCGTGCACCATGGCCTGTTCGTTGCGGCCCTGGAGGTAGGGCATCGTGGCGGCGGACTCGACGAGCGCCTGGCCCATCCCGGCGACGTTGCCGTGGCCGAAGATGCCCCAGGTGGCGGTGATCAGGCGCTGCCGCCGGCCGTCGCGCTCGGTGTACTGGCGGGCCAGGAAGGCGACCAGGGCCTGGGCGGTGGTCAGTCTGCGGGTTCCGGTGCTCATGGGCGCGCCTCGGGGCCGTAGAAGGGGAGCCGGGGGTCCACCGGCTGCTGGGGCCAGGTGTCGCGGATCCAGCCGTGGTCCGGGTGGTCGGTGATCAGCCACTCCCGCTGCTCCCCGGGCCCCGCCATCACGTTGAGGTAGTAGAGGGTGCGGCCCGGGGAGGCGATGGAGGGGCCGTGCCAGCCGTCCGGGATCAGGATCGCGTCGCCGCTGCGGACCTCGGCGAGCACGTCCGTACCACCGGCCCGGGAGGGCGAGACCCGGTGGTAGCCGAGGCCGTCGTGCTCGACCTCGAAGTAGTAGATCTCCTCCAGCACGGATTCGGCGCCGGGGCGGTGCTCGTCGTGCTTGTGCGGCGGGTAGGACGACCAGTTGCCGCCGGGGGTGAGGACCTCCACGGCGATCAGCCGGTCGCATTCGAAGGTGTCGGCGGCCGCGAAGTTGTTGACCTGCCGGGAGCAGTTCCCGGAGCCGCGCAGTTCGACGGGAACCTCCGGCGCGGGGCCGTAGCGAGCGGGGAGTCGTCGCTCGCACTTCGCTCCTGCCAGGGCGAAGCGGCCTCCGGCGCCGGAGGCGATCTGTGCATGGGCGTCGCGCGGTACATAGGCGAAGTCGGACACGCCGCTGAACACGCTTTCCCGGCCCAGCAGTTCAAAGATCTCACCTGAGGAACGCGCCGTACAGCCACCCGTCAGCGGCAGCACGATCCACTCGCTGTCCCCGGTGTCGAACGTGTGGACGCCGCCGGGGGCGAGCTCCAGGACGCGCAGGCCGGAGCGGTCCCAGCCGGCCAGCTCGGGGCCGATGTCGAGGACGTGGTCGCCGTGCGCCGTGCTCCCGGCGCGCAGGTGGTGGCGGGTGCCGCCGTCGGTCGTCATGCTCCTGTGCTCCTCTCCTTCTTCTCGTGCGCCGTCTCCTCGTTCCCGCGCAGCGCGGCCTCGATCTCGTACGGGAACGGCATGGCGGACGAGCAGGCGAGCCGGCCGGCGACGAGGGCGCCCGCCGCGTTCGCGTACCGCATGACGCGCTCGGTGGGCCAGCCCGCGAGGAGGCCGTGGCAGAGCGCGCCGCCGAAGGCGTCGCCCGCGCCGAGGCCGTTGACCACGTCGACCGGCAGCGGCTCCACCCGGACGGCGGTGCCGTCGCGGTGGACGGCGAGCACGCCTTCGGGGCCCTGCTTGACGACGGCGAGTTCGGCGCCCGCGTCGAGCAGGGCGCGGGCCGCCGCGTACGGTTCGCGCTCGCCGGTCGCGATCCCGCACTCCTCGAGGTTGCCCACGGCGACGGTGGCCAGGGCGAGGGCTTGGTGGTAGAGGGCGGCGGGGCCGGTGCCCCGCGCGGGGTCCCAGAACATCGGGCGCCAGTCCAGGTCGAAGACGGTGATGCCGGAGCGGTCGCGGGCGCGCAGTGCGGCGAGGGTGGCGGAGCGGCTGGGCTCGGCGCACAGGCCGGTGCCGGTCGCCCAGAAGACCCGGGCGGACCGGATCGCGTCCAGGTCCAGCTCCGAGGTGCGGATCTCCAGGTCGGGGGCCTTGGGCTGCCGGTAGAAGTAGAGCGGGAAGTCGTCGGGCGGGAAGAGTTCGCAGAAGGTGACCGGTGTCGGGTACGCGTCGACGGACGTCACCCACCGGTCGTCCACCCCGAACTCCCGCAGCTGCTCGCGGAGATACGTCCCGAAGGGGTCTTGGCCGGTGCGGGTCACCACCGCCGTCCGCCGGCCGAGCCGGGCCGCCGCGACGGCGACGTTGGACGGTGAGCCGCCGAGGAACTTTCCGAAGGTGTCGACCCGGGAGAGGGGCAGACCGGTCTGGAGCGGGTAGAGATCCACACCGATACGGCCCATGGTGATGACGTCGTACCGCTCCGGCACATCCATCCCTCCGACACCGCCCCTCTGCCCGATCCGGGTCCGGCCCGATCCGGGTCCCGGCCGACCCGGGTCCGAGGTGACCGCCCTCGGATCCAGTCGTAGATCTAGTCGTCCACCCGACCCCTGTCAATGGTTTGTCCGGACATACGGACCAATGATTGACACCTGCTCACCCGGCCGTGACCCTGGACCGCATGACCTCCTCGTCGGCGGTGGCCCCGTCCCGTATCCGCATCGGTTCGGCTCCCGACTCGTGGGGGGTCTGGTTCGCCGACGATCCGCGCCAGGTGCCCTGGCAGCGCTTCCTCGACGAGGTCTCCGCGGCGGGTTACGCGTGGATCGAACTGGGCCCGTACGGCTACCTCCCGACCGATCCGGCCCGCCTCGCCGAGGAGACCGGCCGGCGCGGGCTCTCGGTCTCGGCCGGGACGGTGTTCACCGGATTGCACCACGGACCGGGCGTCTGGGACCGGACCTGGGCGCATGTCGCCGGGGTCGCGGCACTCACCCGGGCGATGGGCGCCGGGCACCTGGTCGTCATCCCCGCGTTCTGGCGCGACGACCGGACGGGCGAGGTGCTGGAGGACCGCGACCTGACCGCCGGGCAGTGGCGCGATCTCACTGCCCAGACGGAGCGGCTGGCCCGCGAGGTGCGCGACCGCTTCGGACTGCGCGTCGTCGTCCACCCGCACGCCGACACCCACATCGACACCGAGGAGAACGTCGCCCGCTTCCTCGACGCCACCGACCCGGACCTGGTCTCGCTCTGCCTGGACACCGGGCACTACGCCTACTGCGGCGGCGACAGCGTGAAGCTGATCGAGACGTACGGCGAGCGGATCGGCTACCTCCACCTCAAGCAGGTGGACCCGGAGATCCTGGCCGGTGTGGTGGCGGACGGGGTGCCGTTCGGGCCGGCCGTGGCGCGGGGCGTGATGTGCGAACCGCCGGGCGGGGTGCCCGCGCTGGAGCCGGTGCTGGCCGCCGCCCGGCGGCTGGACGTGGACCTCTTCGCCATCGTCGAGCAGGACATGTACCCCTGCCCGCCCGACAAGCCCTTCCCCGTCGCCCGCCGGACCCGGGAGTTCCTGCGCTCCTGCGGCGGCCGCCCCTGAGCCGCCCCGCCCCGCGGCCCCCTCCCGTCTCCCGCTCCCCGAATGCCCCGTCCCATCCCGCGCCATAGGATGCGGACACATCGGGGAATACGCGCGAATCGCCATCGCCGAGGGAGTCCGAGTGAACTGGCCCAGCGATCCCGGCCGCCCGCCGCCCGCCGAACCACCCGGGTGGCCCTCACCGCCCGCGCCGGCCGCCGGCCACCGGCGCCCGCCCGCACCGTCGCAGCCGCGCCGCGGCCTGTGGAAGCGGTGCCTGTGGGGCGGGGTGGCCCTCTGGCTGCTGACCGCGATCATCACGTACACCACCCAGAACACCAATCTGCTGCCGACGCTCATCCTGCTCGGCAGCTTCCTGATTCCCGCCGTCTTCGTCCTGTGGGCGTACGAGCGGCACGGCCGGGACCTGGGCGCGCCGCTGATCCTCGGCTGCTCCCTGACCGGCGGCATCCTGGGTGTGCTCGGCGCCTCGGTCGCGGAGTCGTATCTGCTGCACCCCTCGATCTGGATCTTCCTCGGGGTCGGCCTGATCGAGGAGGCGGTGAAGCTCCTGGCCCTGATGTTCGTCCTGCGCCGCCATCCCGAGGTGCGCGGCATGCGGGCCGGACTGGTGCTCGGCGCGGCGGTCGGATTCGGCTTCGCCGCCTTCGAGAGCGCGGGGTACGCCTTCAACGCCGCCGTCACGATCCAGGGCATCGATCTGCGGGCCCTGCTGGAGACCGAGGTGCTGCGCGGGGTGCTGGCACCCTTCGGGCACGGGCTCTGGACCGCGATCGCCGGTGGCGTACTGCTCTCGTACCGGAGGCCGAACGGGCGGTTCCGGCTCGCCGCGCCGGTGATCGGCGCCTACCTCGGCGTCTCCGTACTGCACGCTCTCTGGGACTCGATGCACGGCATCGCGCTCTGGCTGGTCATCAGGGTCACCGACACGAACCTGAGCCGCGAGCTCTTCGCACAGGGCTACCTCCCGGCCCCCACCGCCGCACAGCAGCACCTGTTCACCCTCTTCTCGGTGGGCGGGATCGTGGTGATCACGCTGATCGCGCTGGCCTGGCTGCGTTCGCTGGCCCACAGCGCGCGAAGTCCGGGGAACGATCCTCGGCAGGGCACTCGCATTCATACCCCCTAGGGGTATACAGTGGAACACGTCGGAACGCACCGGGCCTCCCGGGCCCGCTCCGGCGACGCACACCTTCCCGCCCGCCGAAGAGGAGAAGACCATGACCGCCGAGACCCAGCTTCCCCAGGCCACCGGTTCCTGCTGCACCCCCGAGGGCTCCTGCCACAGCGGGGCGGACGCCGGTACGCAGGCGTCGGGCGGGGTGACCACCGTCTACCAGGTGTCCGGCATGACCTGCGGCCACTGCGAGGGTGCCATCTCCGAGGAGGTCTCCGGCATCGAGGGTGTCACCTCGGTGAAGGCCGTGGCCTCCACGGGCCTGGTGACCGTCGTCTCCACGGCCCCGCTGGCCGAGGACGCGGTGCGCGCCGCGGTCGACGAGGCCGGTTACGAGCTCGTCGGCCTCGCCTGAGCACCTTGCCGCCACGGAGCGCGTCGGTCACGTCCGCGACGCCCCCGCAGCCGGGCCGGACCCGCCAGCAGATACTGGTAGGGCACGGCCCGGTCGGCATTTCAGGAGTTTCGGACATGCACAGCACGACGGAGGCCGAGACCCGCACCGCGGCGGACTCGACCGCTGAACTCACCATCGGCGGGATGACCTGCGCCTCCTGCGCGGCCCGTATCGAGAAGAAGCTCAACCGGATGGACGGCGTCACCGCCACCGTCAACTACGCCACCGAGAAGGCCAAGGTCAGCTACCGGGGCGAGGACGTCTCCGTACAGGACCTGATCGCCACCGTCGAGAAGACCGGCTACACCGCACAGCCGGTACGGGCCCCGAAGCCCCCGCCCCCGCCGTCACCCGCGGCGCGGACCGGTGCCGGGTCCCGGCACGCCGGGCCCGACGACGACACGCCCGACGACGACACGCCCGACGCGCTGCGTCGGCGGCTGACCGTCTCGGCCGTGCTCGCCGCCCCCGTCGTCCTGCTCGCGATGGTGCCCTACCTCCAGTTCGACAACTGGCAGTGGCTCTCCCTCACCCTCGCCGCCCCCGTCGTCGTCTGGGGCGGACTGCCCTTCCACCGCGCCACCTGGGCCAATCTCCGGCACGGCGCGGCCACCATGGACACCCTGGTCTCGATCGGCACGCTGGCCGCCTTCGGCTGGTCGCTGTGGGCCCTCTTCCTCGGCGATGCGGGCATGCCCGGGATGCGGCACGGCTTCGACCTCACCGTCCGGCACGCCGGTGACACCTCCACCATCTATCTGGAGGTCGCGGCCGGGGTCGTCACCTTCATCCTGCTGGGCCGCTATCTGGAGGCGCGGTCCAAGCGGAAGGCCGGTTCCGCGCTGCGGGCGCTGCTGCACCTGGGCGCGAAGGAGGTCTCCGTGCTCCGCGGCGGTACGGAGGTGCGCGTCCCCATCGCCCGGCTCACCGTGGGCGACCGCTTCGTGGTCCGCCCCGGCGAGAAGATCGCCACGGACGGCACCGTCGTCGAGGGCGCCTCGGCCGTGGACGCCTCGATGCTGACCGGCGAGTCCGTGCCCGTGGAGGTCGGCGTGGGGGACGGGGTCGCCGGGGCCACCGTGAACACCTCCGGCCGGCTCGTCGTCGAGGCCACCCGGGTCGGCGCCGACACCCAGCTCGCCCGGATGGCGAAGCTCGTCGAGGACGCCCAGAGCGGCAAGGCCGAGGTGCAGCGCCTCGCGGACCGGATCTCCGCCGTCTTCGTCCCCGTGGTGCTGGTGATCGCGCTGGTCACCCTGGTGGTGTGGCTGCTGACCGCGGACGACGTGACGGCCGCGTTCACGGCCGCCGTGGCCGTACTGATCATCGCCTGCCCCTGCGCCCTGGGCCTCGCCACCCCGACCGCCCTCATGGTCGGCACCGGACGCGGCGCCCAGCTCGGCATCCTCATCAAGGGACCCGAGGTCCTGGAAACCACCCGCCGCGTCGACACCATCGTCCTCGACAAGACCGGCACCGTCACCACCGGCCGCATGACCCTCCTCGACGTCCACACCACCGACACCACCACCGAGAACGAAGTACTCCGCCTCGCCGGAGCCCTCGAACACTCCTCCGAACACCCCATCGCCCAGGCCGTCGCCACCGGCGCCACCGACCGCACCAAGTCCACCCTCCCCACCCCCGAGGACTTCGCCAACATCCCCGGACTCGGCGTCCAGGGCACCGTCGAGGGCCACGCCGTCCTTGTCGGCCGCCCGCGCCTCCTCGCCGACGCGGGGATCGGTGTCCCCGAGCCGTTGTCCCGTGCGGTCGCCGAGGCGGCGGCGCGGGGGCGCACCGCAGTCCTGGTCGCCCGGGACGGCGAGGCGCGGGCGGTCCTGGAGGTCGCGGACAAGATCAAGGACACCAGCGCGGAGGCGGTCGCCGAGCTGCGGGCGCTCGGCCTCCGCCCCGTCCTGCTGACCGGCGACAACCGCGCCGCCGCCGAGGCGGTGGCCCGTGCCGTCGGGATCGACGAGGTGCACGCCGAGGTGCTGCCCGAGGAGAAGGTGCACGTCATCGAGGCTCTTCAGGCCGAGGGCCGGTCGGTCGCCATGGTCGGGGACGGGGTCAACGACGCCGCCGCCCTGGCCACCGCCGACCTGGGCCTCGCGATGGGGACCGGAACGGACGCCGCGATCGAGGCGAGTGATCTCACGCTGGTTCGTGGAGATCTCAAGGTGGCCGCCGACGCGATCCGGCTGTCCCGGCGCACCCTGACCACCATCAGGGGCAACCTCCTCTGGGCATTCGGCTATAACACAGCCGCCCTGCCCCTTGCGGCATTTGGCCTGCTCAACCCTATGATTGCGGGAGCGGCGATGGCCTTCTCATCGGTCTTCGTCGTGACGAACAGCCTACGGTTGCGCGCCTTCACGTAACTTCCACAAAGAGATCCAGATCACACGGATTTCCAGGTAACCATCCGGCGGGCTCGTGAGTCTAAGAGTGCGATGCCAAGGATGTCTTGGGGGACGTCCGCGGAGCGTCTTGGGGGACGCTCCGGGCAAGCGTTGGCCGGGGCACGTGCACCGGGGAGCTTTGAGCGGCCCTCCCGTACGGTACGTACCCCGGCAGATCGCAGCAGGACGCGCGGTACTCAGGACCGCGGGAGCAGGACCACAAGAGAAGATGCGCGGCTCGCAGCAGCCGCGCGGCGCTCAGGAGCTGCGGCTCCCACAGACGCCCGGCCGGATCCCGTGGGGGGAATCCGCTCCGGGACATGGGAAGCGCCTCGTTGTCGGCCCGTGGGGGGATCGACGACGAGGCGCTTCTCGCTTTTCTGGTCCCGCTTCCCCGGTCTCGCTCTTCCGGTCTCGCTCTTCCGGTCTCGCTCTTCCGGTCTCGCTCTTCCGGTCTCGCCCTTCCGGGCGGCGGGGACCACGCGGTTCCGGGCTGCGGCGGGACCACGCGCGACGGGCCCCGCACACGCAAATCGCCCCGGACACCGCGCTCTGTGCGAAAGCGCGGTACGCGGGGCGAAAAGTCGGCCGGCCTCGGTGGCCGGGGGTCGTGCGGGGGGTGTCAGGCGGTTCAGCGGCCCTCGACCGGGACGAAGTCGCGCAGGACCTCGCCGGTGTAGATCTGGCGCGGGCGGCCGATGCGGGAACCCGGCTCCTTGATCATCTCGTGCCACTGGGCGATCCAGCCGGGCAGGCGGCCGAGCGCGAAGAGCACGGTGAACATCTCGGTCGGGAAGCCCATGGCCCGGTAGATGAGACCGGTGTAGAAGTCCACGTTGGGGTAGAGGTTGCGCGCGATGAAGTACTCGTCGCTCAGCGCGTGCTCTTCCAGCTTCAGCGCGATGTCGAGCAGCTCGTCGGACTTGCCGAGCGCGGACAGCACGTCGTGGGCGGCGGCCTTGATGATCTTGGCGCGCGGGTCGAAGGACTTGTAGACGCGGTGGCCGAAGCCCATCAGCCGGACGCCGTCCTCCTTGTTCTTCACCTTGCGGATGAAGGAGTCGACATCGCCGCCGTTGGCCTGGATGCCCTCCAGCATCTCCAGCACCGACTGGTTGGCGCCACCGTGCAGGGGGCCCCACAGGGCCGAGATGCCGGCGGAGATCGAGGCGAACATGTTCGCCTGCGAGGAGCCGACCAGACGCACGGTGGAGGTCGAACAGTTCTGCTCGTGGTCCGCGTGCAGGATGAGCAGCTTGTCGAGCGCGGAGACCACGACCGGGTCCAGCTCGTACTCCTGGGCCGGGACCGAGAAGGTCATGCGCAGGAAGTTCTCGACGTACCCGAGGTCGTTGCGCGGGTAGACGAAGGGGTGGCCGATCGACTTCTTGTAGGCGTACGCCGCGATCGTCGGCAGCTTGGCGAGCAGCCGGATCGTCGAGAGGTGGCGCTGCTCCTCGTCGAACGGGTTGTGGCTGTCCTGGTAGAACGTGGACAGCGCGCTGACGACCGAGGAGAGCATGGCCATCGGGTGGGCGTCGCGCGGGAAGCCGTCGAAGAAGCGCTTGACGTCCTCGTGCAGCAGCGTGTGCGAGGTGATCTCGTTCTTGAAGGTCGACAGCTCGTCGACCTTGGGAAGCTCACCGTTGATGAGCGTGTACGCGACCTCCAGGAACGTCGAGCGCTCGGCGAGCTGCTCGATGGGGTAGCCGCGGTAGCGGAGAATGCCCTGCTCACCGTCGAGGTAGGTGATGGCGGATTTATAGGCTGCGGTGTTGCCGTATCCGCTGTCCAGTGTCACCAGACCGGTATTGGCCCGGAGCTTCCCGATGTCGAAGCCCTTGTCGCCGACGGTGCTGTCGATCACCGGGTAGGTGTACTCGCCGTCGCCGTACCGCAGTACTACAGAGTTGTCGCTCACGTCATCCCTCACCGACGTAGTGCCTCTTCTCAGAGGGTTCCCTGACTGTCTTCACCCTCCCCCATTTGGCGCAGGAGAGTGCACTCGGGGTCGTCCATTGGACCTACTCGCGGCACTGAGTGCCGCGAGCCTACTCATCCTGCCCCCTCCCTTCCGGTTCCGGAAGGGCCGCGTGATGTTTCCCACCGATTTGATCGATCATTTTATCTGCCGTTCCTCCGGCGATCCTCCGCCGGAGCCCCCGGACAGCCGGTAATCCAGCGCCGTACAGCGTCTGCCCGCGGAAACCGTGCGGACCGCCTGGCCGATCGCCTGACGCGAACCGACCAGTACGACAAGCTTTTTGGCTCGGGTGACGGCGGTGTAGAGGAGGTTGCGCTGGAGCATCATCCACGCACTCTTGGTGACCGGAATGACCACGGCCGGGTACTCACTGCCCTGGGAACGGTGGATCGTCATGGCGTACGCGTGGGCCAGCTCGTCCAGCTCGTCGAAGTCGTAGCCGATCTCCTCGTCCTCGTCGGTGAGCACGGTCAGCTTCTGTTCGTCCGGGTCGAGGGCGGTGACGATGCCGACCGTGCCGTTGAAGACGCCGTTCTCCCCCTTGTCGTAGTTGTTGCGGATCTGGGTGACCTTGTCGCCGACCCGGAAGACCCGGCCGCCGAACCGCTTCTCGGGGACGTCCGGGCGGCCCGGGGTGACGGCCTGCTGGAGGAGCCCGTTGAGCACCCCGGCCCCGGCCGGGCCCCGGTGCATCGGGGCGAGGACCTGTACGTCGCGCCGCGCGTCGAGCCCGAACCTGGCGGGAATCCGGCGGGCCGCGACGTCCACCGCGAGCTTGCCCGCGTCCTCCGTCTCGTCCTCCACGAAGAGGAAGAAGTCCTCGAGGCCCTGGGTCAGCGGCGGCACCCCGGAGTTGATCCGGTGCGCGTTGGTGACCACGCCGGACTGCTGGGCCTGGCGGAAGATCGTGGTCAGCCGGACGGCGGGGACGGGGCTTCCGTCGGCGAGCAGGTCCCGCAGCACCTCCCCCGCACCGACCGACGGCAGCTGGTCGACGTCCCCGACGAGCAGCAGATGGGCACCTGGTGCCACCGCCTTCAGCAGCTTGTTGGCGAGCAGCAGATCCAGCATCGACGCCTCGTCGACCACGACCAGATCCGCGTCCAGCGGGCGGTCCCGGTCGTACGCGGCGTCGCCGCCCGGCTTCAGTTCGAGCAGCCGGTGCACGGTGGACGCCTCGGCGCCGGTCAGCTCGGAGAGCCGCTTGGCCGCCCGCCCGGTCGGCGCGGCCAGCACCACCTTGGCCTTCTTGGCCCGCGCCAGCTCCACGATCGACCGGACCGTGAACGACTTCCCACAGCCGGGCCCGCCGGTCAGCACCGCGACCTTCCGGCTGAGCGCCAGCCGCACCGCCGCCTCCTGCTCGGGCGCCAGCTCCGCCCCCGTGCGTCCCCTGAGCCAGGTCAGCGCCTTGTCCCAGTCCACGTCGGCGAAGGCGGGCAGCCGTTCCTCGGGCGTCCGCAGCAGCCGACCCACCTGCGCGGCGAGCGCCACCTCGGCGCGGTGGAACGGCACCAGATAGATCGCCGTGACCAGCTCGCCACCCTCCGGCGAGGGCACCTTCTCCCGTACGACGCCCTCCGGGTCCTCCGCCAGCTCGGCGAGGCACTCGATGACCAGGCCGGTGTCGACCTGGAGCAGCTTCACCCCGTCCGCGATCAGCCGCTCCTCGGGGAGGAAGCAGTGCCCCTGGTCGGTGGACTGGGACAGCGCGTACTGGAGTCCGGCCTTGACCCTTTCCGGGCTGTCGTGCGGGATGCCGACCGCCTGGGCGATCTTGTCGGCGGTGAGGAAGCCGATGCCCCAGACGTCGGCGGCCAGCCGGTAGGGCTGGTTCTTCACGACGGAGATCGAGGCGTCCTCGTACTTCTTGTAGATACGGACGGCGATGGAGGTGGAGACGCCGACGCCCTGGAGGAAGACCATCACCTCCTTGATCGCCTTCTGCTCCTCCCAGGCCGCGGCGATCATCTTCGTCCGCTTCGGGCCCAGGCCGGGCACCTCGATCAGGCGCTTCGGCTCCTGCTCGATGACGTCCAGGGTGTCGACGCCGAAGTGGGTGGTGATCCGGTCGGCCATGACCGGGCCGATGCCCTTGATCAGGCCGGAGCCGAGATAGCGGCGGATGCCCTGGACGGTGGCGGGCAGGATCGTCGTGTAGTTCTCCACGACGAACTGCTTGCCGTACTGGGAGTGCGAACCCCAGCGGCCCTCCATCCGCAGCGACTCCCCCGGCTGCGCCCCGAGCAGCGAACCGACCACCGTCAGCAGGTCGTTCGCCCCGCGGCCGGTGTCGACGCGGGCGACCGTGTACCCGTTCTCCTCGTTGGCGTACGTGATGCGCTCCAGCACACCTTCGAGGACGGCCGGGTTGGGCATGGTGGACATACAACCGACGGTACCGGCCCGCACCGACACTCCGGGGCGGGCTCCCTCGGTACGACTTCCTCAGTGCGGCTCCCTCGGTACGGCTTCCTCGGCACGGCTCCCTCGGTACGACTTCCTCAGTGCGGCTCCCTCAGTGCGGCTTCACGTACTCCACCTTCACCACGTCCGGCACGCCGGGCAGCCTCTTCCGGCCGGCCAGGAGTGGCTGCGCCGAGGTGTCGCCCAGGAGGTACCGGCGGAAGAACGCCACGGTGTAGCCGGTGGCGATCCGGCGCTGGGCGGCCTCGCCGAGCCCCTGGTCCCGCCGGTCCGTGCCGTCCTGCGCGACGCACTGTCCGCGCCGCTCGCCGGGGATCGCGTCGTTCACCGCGGCCACCTGGCCACTGCTCGGGGACCACTGGGTGTTGAAGTAGTTGTGGTTGCCGCCGGTGAGGGTGATGCCGTGCAGGGGCGCCTTGTTCTTCCGCTTGTTCCACTTCACGTACTCACCGGTGTTGACCTGGTCGCAGGTGCCCCACAGCACGGCCAGCGGCACCTTGGTGACCGGCTCGACGTCCCAGGTGGCGGTGGGTGCGAGGCCCAGCGCCGCCTTCACCCTCACCCCGGCGGGCCAGTCGCCGTGCCGCCGGTCGGAGACCTGCTGCATCACGCCCCCGCCGCCCATGGAGTGGCCGAGGGTGCCGACCCGGCCCAGGTCCAGGCGGCCGGCGAACGCGGCGCCCTTGCCCCGCCCGGTCGCCGGGTCCTTGAGTTTCCCCCTCAACGGCCCCTTGCCCGCGTCGAGTTGGCGCCACAGCTCCAGATGCTTGTTGATGAGCGCGGCCCGCGCCCGGTACACCGAGTCAGCCTGGCCGCCGCTGGTCGCGTTGATCCCGTTGGCCCCCGTCGAGACCACCACGAAGCCCTCGCGGGCCAGCTTCTCGGCCAGGTACTCGTACCCGGAGCTGCTCGGCAGCGGCGCGACCCCGGCCCGGCAGGGCCAGGCCCAGAGCCGGTCGCTCATCCTGTCGATGATCTCCGTCTGCCGGGCCGCCGCCGCCTCGTCGCCCGCCTGCTCGGCCCGTTCCAGCGCCTTCCGCGCCTTCGTCAGCGCACGCTGGGCGGGCCGGTCCGCGCAGGTGGCCCACTGCCCGTGCTGCATGACGATCAGCGGATGCCTGCCCGGCGCCGGCCCCGGAGACCCGGACGCCTCGGGGTAGCGGACGACCGCGGCGATCTCGCTCTTCCCCTCGTACGGCGCCCCGGGCTCGAAGGCCAGGTCCCCGAGGTCGTACACCGCCCGCCCCACGGACACGGTCGCCGCGGCCGGGTCCGCGGTGACGGCCCCGGCCTCGGCGGGCGCGGTCACCACACCCGCGACGATCAGGGCCCCCGCGGCCAGCGCCGCCGTACCGGCCACCCGGCTGCCTCGCTTCGCTACCGTCGTCACCGCCATACGCGGTCCAGCCTCCCAGGTCGCTCCGGTCGTTCACGACCGACCACGACCGGGCGGATGTGCTCCGCGTGCCGTGGACGGACGCGCCCACCCTGACCGGGACTTGTCAGAAACCTGTGAGCCCGGCGTCAGGGAATCCGCCGGGGCGGCTCCCGTACGCCGGGCTCCCGCGGCAGCGGCCCGCGGCCCCGCACCGCTCCGCGACCCTGCCGAGACCGGGGCGCCCCTCGCCGCTGATCGTCCTGGAGATCCGGCCGCGGACGAGCAAGGAGGCGGCCACGGCGGGGAATTGCTCAGGGGAATCGCTCAGATGAAGCAGTCCTCCGCATCGGGGTCGGGCGCACCGGTCAGAAATCGGGAGAATGCGTCCAGGGTGTTCTCTCCCAGGAAATAGCCGCCGGTGTGGTGGAGGTGAAAGAGACGCTCCCTCTCGTCCACCAGGAGGATCCCGTACTCGGAGGATTCGTGGCCGACCGGGAACAGCTCCGTCCCCAGTCCGGACGAGAGTTCCCGGATGAGCCGTGCGTCGCCGTCGTACCCGACGGCCGGGTCCATCACCCAGGAAACGCGCCGCACCGTGGGGTGTTCGAGGGTGAGCAGACCGAACGCGTGGATGACGCGCACCGCGGCCGGCACGGGCCGCAGAGGGCATCCCTGGCGCTCCGCGTCCCGTACCCGCACCTGGATGAGCTCCTCGGCCCGCGCCCCGATGTCACGGCCGGGAGCCCAGCCATTGGCGACGAGCCAGTCACGCACTTCGGGTGCCGCTCGATCGGACCTCATCCGTTCTCCTGCCTCGTGATTCGCGCGGGGGAAGCCCCTCCGCACCCTACGAGGGCACGACGATGTGGAACTTTCCGTCGACCACGGCCCAGGCGACATCGGTCGGCGCCGAAGCCGTCGCACTCTCCTGGAGCGGGAAGACGTACAGCCCCTCGGCGGGCGCGCTCAGGTCGCGGAAGAGCGGCTTCTTGCTGATCCAGAGCTTGCCGTCGCCGTCCCAGACGGTCGGGCTGTCGTAGTAGAAGTAGCCGTGCGAGCGCAGCTCGTCGGCGAGCTCCTCGGCCCGCCGCCGCAGCCCGGCGAGCCGGTCCTCGGCCACCGCGTCCGGTCCGGTGCTGAACGCCACGACGTGGTACACGTCGTCGTCGCCGTAGTCCCGGGTGGCCAGCACCGTGGCCCGCGCCACGCCCTTCACGGCAGCCTGCGAGAACAGGGCGTGGTTCTTCTTGGCCCGCTTGCCGAAGAGTCCGCCGCCGAACAGCTCCTTGAGGCCGTCCACGGAATCGAGCTTTGCGGTCAGTTGAACGTTCTGCGACACGCTGGGGACCTTTCACCGAGCATTTTCGTTCGTACACATGTTCCACTCGGAGGGTAGGGCACTCTCGCTGTATGCGCATCCATTTTGTGCCGCCGGGTGCCGGACGACCCTGGGGCGGGCTGCCACGCCAGGGAGCGGCAGCCCGTCAGCACGGCATCGGCACTACGATTCGTCCGGTGCACCGGACGAATCTGACAGCGCCGACCGACAACGGATCCTGGGTCGCTCTCCGTCTGGAGCTTCCCTGCACGGCCGGGCCGGGGCTGCGGCCGTGGGCGGCGAACGGAAACCGGATCGTCCTGTCGCAGGGGCCGGAGACGGTGCTGCTCGCCACCGTCGACGACGACCGGGGCGGAGTCACGTACTCCCGTACGGACCGCTACCGGTCCCCCGTCGCCCCTTTGCGGGCCGCCGGGGCGCGCGAGGTCACCGGGCACGGAGAACCGTCCTGGTGCGCGCGTTGGGCGCATCGCTTCGCCGACGCCCTGGAGGCGTCCCCCCTCGGCCCGCTCCACGAGGGACCGTGGGTGCTCTCCCGGCAGCTCGCCCGGGACGGGGTGCCCCGGGCCGAGGGCGAACCGGCCGGACGGTGGCGTTCCGTGCTGCTCGACGAGCATCCGGACGGCTGCATCGACTGGTTCGCCGGCTCGTGGAACGTGCTGCCGCTACGGCGGATGCCCTCACCGGACCACGGCCGGGTGAAGGCGTACCGCAAGCAGGCCCGGGACGGAACCCTGCCGCCCGTCCTGCTCTGGTGGTTCAGCGGGCTCCACTGCTACCTGGTCCTGGACGGCCACGCCCGCCTCGCCGCCGCCGTCGCCGAGAACCGGGAGCCGCCGGTACTGGCCCTCTCCCGCGCGCAGCCCGAGGAGCGGACCGGGGCCGGGAGGGACAAGGCCCTGGCCACCTACCAACTCACCATGTCCGTCCTGGACGGCCCGCACCAGATGGCGGACCGTCAGGGCGCGGCTCGGGCGGCCAGCCGACTGCTCGCCGCCCAGTTGCACGATCTCGATGTCGCCCACGCCCCCACCCGGGCGTGGCCGGTGCCGGGCGGGCGCCCGGCACCCGCCAGCCCGTCTCCGTAAGACGCCACAAGGAACTCCGCCCTCCCCCTCCGTGATCGCCGGAACCGCCGTGCTCCTCATAGGCGCCGCCACGTACGGCATCCGCCGCGCGGTGTCGCGGCAACGGCGCGGGCGCGGCGGCCACACCGCCGTCAGACCATCACTCGTCGGACCAGTACCTGTCAGGCCATCACCTGCACGCCGAGCTTCCGTAGCAGCAGACCACAGACTTCGCACGGCTCCGTGGTCCTGCCGTGATCGGGGTGCCCCTGACCGCGGATCATCTTGGAAACGATCGCAGAGCCTGCGAAGTGCGGTGCGGCTTCGTCGAGCGTGGTCGTACGGCCGTCGCCGCGCGTGGTGTCGAGGGCCCACAACTGGTCGGACACCAGGGCGGATTCCGCGCAGCGGCCGGTGAACAGCCTGCGTACGTCGAGGGGCAGCGAATCGACGAACGACCGGACAGCGGGATGAAGATTGGCCGCGCCTTCGCCGACCAGGCTCGTATGGCTGACGATCTGGCCGCCGATGAGCAGGGAGGCGGCTACAGCGGGAAATTGCTCAGACAAAGTAGTCCTCCGCGTCCACCGGGGGCTCCCCGGCGAGAAGCCTGGAAAACGCATCCGCCTCATTCGCTCCCATGTAGTACCCACCAGTGTGGTGGAGCTGGAAGAAACGACCGGATTCGTCGACCATAATGATTCCATATTCGAGGGCATCGTACCCGACAGGGAAAAGCTCGGTGCCGAGCTCGAACGAAAGTTCCTTGATGTTCGCCGCGTCGCCGTCGTATCCGAATGTCGGGTCCATAATCCACCCTGATTCCGGGTCGACGGGATGGACCAGCCTCAGTTCGCCGTAGCTTCGGATGACGCGGACGGCGTCCGCCGTCGGAATCAGGGTGACCGAGTGCCGCTCGGCGTCCTCCAGTCGGATCTTGATGAACTCGTTGGCGTGGGCCCCGATGTCGCGCCCGGGAAACCAGCCGCACGAGGACAACCACGCGTGCACCTCGGGCGTCAGGAGATCGTTGTTCACTACTTCTTTCCGTTTCGCGACGAAGGATTTCTACGAGTTTACTCGAATTCCCAGTTGAGGCAGGACGTGCGAACAGGATCGACAGGGTGGCAGAAAATCATTGTGCCGACTGATCAGCTCTCCGGTTTTCCGGGAATAGAGATCTCCGATTTGACGTGAATGCATTACGCCACCTTCCAGTTTTGCCTTCGCTTCACAAATGGTGCGAATCGGCTTGCCCGTCGGGTCCAGCTGGTGCAGTCGGTCACTGATCAGGGAGATCTCGGCACACTTGCCGTGACCGATCCCCTTCTCCTTACCGGCGGCCTTTAGCATGTCTTCGACATTCTTCAGGATCGTGCTGAGCACAGGATGCGGCGCCGGCGCATCCGCGGGCCCGTACGACGAGGAGAGAAGAAGTTGAGCAGCATGCCTCCGTCCTCGACCGGGGCGCCGGACGAACTCCAGCGGCGCCTGGGACTGCCCGACGCCGTGACGATCGGGCTCGGGGCGATGATCGGCGCGGGGATCTTCGCCTCCCTGGCCCCGGCCGCCCGTGCCGCCGGTTCCGGGCTCCTGATCGGCCTCGCCCTGGCCGCGGTCGTCGCCTACTGCAACGCCACGTCCTCCGCCCGGCTCGCCGCCCTCTACCCGGCATCCGGCGGCACCTACGTCTACGGGCGGCAGCGGCTGGGCGAGTTCTGGGGCCACCTGGCGGGCTGGGCGTTCGTGGTGGGCAAGACCGCCTCCTGTGCGGCCATGGCCCTGACCGTCGGTCTCTACGTGTGGCCCGGCCAGGCGCACGCGGTCGCGGTCGCCGCCGTGGTGGCCCTGACCGCGGTCAACTACGCGGGGGTCCAGAAGTCCGCCCTGATCACCCGGGTCGTCGTGACGGTGGTCCTGGCGGTGCTCGCCGCTGTCGTGGTCGCCTCCCTCACCTCCGGTGCCGCGGAAACGGCCCGCCTGGGAATCGGCGGGGACGCGACGGCGGGCGGGGTGCTCGGGGCGGCCGGGCTGCTGTTCTTCGCGTTCGCCGGTTACGCGCGCATCGCGACCCTCGGCGAAGAGGTCCGCGACCCGGCCCGCACCATCCCGCGGGCCATTCCTCTCGCGCTCGGCATCACGCTCGTCGTCTACGTCCTCGTCGCCGTCTCCGTCCTGCTCGTGCTCGGGCCGCGCGGTCTGGCCGCCGCCGAGGCTCCGCTCACGGAGGCCGTGCGCGCGGCCGGGGCCGACCGGCTCGTCCCCGTCGTACGCGTCGGCGCCGCCGTCGCCGCCCTCGGCTCCCTGCTCGCCCTCGTCCTCGGTGTCTCGCGCACCATCCTGGCCATGGCGCGCGACCGCCATCTGCCCCGCGCGCTGGCCGCCGTGCACCCGCGGTTCAAGGTCCCGCACCGGGCCGAACTCCTCGTCGGCGCCGTCGTCGCGGTGGCCGCCGCCACCACGGACCTGCGCGGAGCGATCGGGTTCTCCTCCTTCGGCGTCCTGGCCTACTACGCCATCGCCAACGCCTCCGCCCTGACCCTGACACCGGCCGAGGGGGGCCCGGCCCGGATCGTCCCCGTCGTCGGCCTCGCCGGCTGCCTCGCCCTGGCCTTCGCCCTCCCCCTCCCCTCCGTGATCGCCGGGGCCGCCGTGCTCCTCGTCGGCGCCTCCTCGTACGGCATCCGTCGCGCGGTGTCGCGGTAGCGCGTCCGGGACCGGGCGGCCGCGGGGCGCCGGAAGGACCCCTCTAGCCTGGCCGAATGGCAGACGATGGGGATTTCCGGGTCGGTGACGTGCTGTCGGTCTCCTGCCCCTTCACCGCGACCACGGTCGAACAGGGCGTCACGGGGGACAACGTGTCGGTCCGCTGGCCGTGGTGGGAGATCGACGACGACTGCGCGTTCGCGCGCTGGAACGGAATCGTCGCCCTCGGCGTGGACGACGGCGGGCACGTCGCACCCGAGACGGCCGCCGAACTCTTCCGTACCGACCCTCCGCCCGAGCAGTTGAGGGCGGGAGACCCCTGCCGGGTCGGCGTGCCGCCCACAGTGGTGCACGTGACCGCCTTCGACCACCACGATCCCCCGCTGGAGACGGCCTGGCTGCCGCGCCCCACCTCGACCGTGACCGTGCTCCGCCGGGGCCTCTCCTACCGGGAGTTCCCGGACGGGAGCCATCTCGACGGATCGGGTTTCACCATCCACCCCGGCGACGGCATCCCCTTCACCTTCGAACTGCTGATGCGGCCGTACGCGTCTCTCCGGGCGGGCGACGAAGTGGCCGACGCCACCGGCCGTGCGTGGCGGTTCGACGGGCCCTGGGACTGGACCGCCTTCGACGGGGACCCGGTCGGCGCGGGCCCGGAGTGGCCGCTCGTCCTGCTCACCCGGGCGGGCGCGCCGTGCTCTGCGCAGGACGCGGAGGCGGTGGCGGTGGCCGCGAGCACGAGGACCGGTTCGCACCAGGAGACGCTCCGGGCCTGGACGGAACTCACCGACGCCTCGCCCACACCCTGAACCCACCGGAACCGCCGTGCTCCCCATCGGCGCCGCCGCGTACGGCATCAGCCACGCGCTGCCGCACGGCCGACGCGAACGTGACGACCTCACCGCCTCAGCCATCGGCGCGCGTGGCGTCGAGGGCCCACAACTGGTCGGCGGGACGAAGGTCGACGCTTCCTCCACCGATCAGACTCGCATGGCTGACGGCCTGGCGCCGATCAACAACAAGGAAGCCACGGCAGGGAATTGGTCAGACAAAGAAGTCCTCCGCATCCGGGGTCTCGGCATTGGTGATGAATCGAGAGAATGCGTCGTACGCATCTTCACCAAGGAAATATCCTCCTGTGTGGTGCAGGAGGAACCATCGACCGAATTTGTCCACCAGGATGATTCCCAGCTCTGACGACTCGAATCCTACGGGAAAGAGCGGAACACCCAGGTTGGCAGCCATCTCCGCAATCTCCCGGGCGTCCCCGTCGTACCCGCCGGTCGGCTCCGTTTCGAATGCCGAATCCGATGCCCTCGGGTGCTCCAGACTGAGGAGCCCGTACGTGCGGATCACGTGGACAGCTGCCTCCACGGCCTCAAGAGGGAAGCCCTGGGCCTCTGCGTCCTTGAGCCTCACCTGAATCAGGTCCCGTGCGGAGTCGCCGATATCCCTTCCGGGGAACCAGCCGTTGCGATTCAGCCAATCGAGGACTTCCCTGGTCGGCCCGGTCGAGGGCATAGGATATTCCTGTTCTGCGGGTCTCTCTTCAAAGATGCATGTGAATTCCGGGCTGAGCCCGCCGGGTCACAGCGCGGCGGCGCGCCCGCGTACCAGGAGGTTCTGCGTGCCCAGGCCGATCGCCAGGTACGCGTAGAGCGACGCGGCCCCCAGGACCCCCGCCCCGGCCACGTGGTCGATCCACAGCCCCAGCCCGGCGTGCACGGCGACCGAGGCGAGCCACAGTCCGGTCGTCGCCGCCACTCCCTGGCGCACCACCTCGCCCCCGGGCTCGCGCCAGACCCGTACGGTCCGGGCCCGCACCGCGCCGAACAGCCCCGCGACGAGCAGGCTGACCGCCAGAAGGACGACCGACAGCGCGGGCAGTGGGTGGTCCTTGGCGACCGAGGCGACCCCCAGACCGATCAGGGCGGCCCCGAGGACGGCGAGGACCACCGGGACGACGAGCGAGCCGTTGCGTCGCACCGGGCGGGTGCGCAGCTGCTGTCGTACCACCAGGCTGACGGCCACCAGCGACATGGGGATGCCCCCGCCGTACACGCCCTGCATGCCAACTCCCCATTGGACCAACGTCGTTGCCTGCCGCTGTCGGCGCTGATCATTATGTGGGGCAGCCCCGGTGCCACAGCTGGAATCGGTCGTGTCGGCGTGGCGGGACCGGCGCGGCGCGCGCGGGGAGTCGGTTCGGCCGTGCCGGGGGTTCCGGGCTTCTCAGGACCGCGTCGCTTTCCGGCACTCGTCTCCGGAGCCGCCGCGTCCGACCGGTGTGGTGCGGTCGTACGGGTCGGTCTTCTCGGCGGTGTCGTCCGCCGGGCGGTCGTCGCCGAAGGGCGGGTCGAAGTAGCCCGTCTCGTCGCCGCACCCGCCGTTGGTCATGTCGTACTTGTACGAGACGACCGAGAACGTGCCCGGCTCCGTGATCACCTTATCGGGGTCGTCCCAGTTCAGGACCAGTTCGCGCCGGATGATCGTGCGGACGACCTCGTCGCCGCCGTCCGCGCCCGCGCGGGTGACCGGGTAGACGAAGGTGGCGTCGGCAGTCACCTGGAGCGCACCGCGCTCGCCCTCCTGGTAGGTGAGGCGGCCCCGGGTCTTCACGACGTCGCCGACCAGGCGGGTACGGGAGGGCTGGAAGCGGCTGAAGAGAAGAAGGGGGTTGTTCTTCTTGCTGGGGCTTCGCAGGGCCGTGTCCACGAGGTCCCGCACGTCCTTCTGGTGCGGGTTGAGCAGGGATATCGCCTTCTCCGGGCGCTCGCCGCGCAGAACTCTCCGGTCCAGGCCGGACGCGACGAGGAAGTCCCGGGTGCGGGCGAGGGCCCGCCGCACCTCGGCCTCATTCATCCAGCCGACCGGTGCGGCCTCCGGCACCGTGATCCCCGCCGCCCCATCCGCCCAACTCGCCGCCGGTGAGCCCCGGAACGGCTCGTCCATGGTGGCGCGCCGGGCCGGCCCCGACGGGGGCGCCTGGGTCGGGCGGGCGGTCTCGGCCGCCGACGGCGAGGGATCGTCACCGGAGAACAGGTCGACCACCCGCCCCGGTGCGAGCGCCACCACCAGCAGCACCACCGAGGCCACCAGCCCGAACAGGTAGAGACCCTTGCGCCGCCTGGGTCGTGCGGGGGTGTAGGTGCGCCAGCCGTCCGGTACGCGGTCGGGCTCCTCACGCAGCCGCCTCGTCACCTCACGGGCCCGCGCCGAGGGCTCCTTGGGCGCATCGGCGACACCTTCCACCGACTCGCGCAGGAACCTCTCCCACTCCTCGTCCGATCTGGAAGAACCGTCCGAATCCGTACCCGCGCCCATCCCCGACTCCCCGACCGTCAGCAGCAGATCGCGCCCACTCCCCGGGGCGCGACCGCATGATTGCATGGGGCACCGACAGCGGACCGGGCCGGGTCGACGGGGAGGGCGCGGGCGCACCACCGCCCTGGATCGACCGGGGCCGGGGGCTGGTCAGGCGCCGACCGCGACCAGCGAACGGTGGTGCTTCGGGCTCTCGGCCTCGTCGATCAGAGCCACCGCCAGGTCCGTGTACGAGAACCCGGACGGGCCGCCGACGTCCGGCAGCACCCGGTGGTCCCCCGTCCGGTAATGGCCGGTCCGGGGCGCCTCGTCGTCGAGGAAGACGGGCGGCGGGGCGAGGACGAGCCAGTCGATGTCCGTCTCCGCGGCGCGCAGCACGTCGAGCGCCGCAGCGTGCCCCAGCGAGAAGGCCCGGTACTCCGCCGGGGTCCCGGGCGCGTCGTGGACTGCCACTCCGGGGGCGGTCTCCAGCGTGGTGCCGATCCCGAGGAGGACGAGCCGGCCGACCCCGGCCCGGCCGAGGCCGTCCAGCAGCGCGTGGGCGGCACCCGCGTAGAACTCCGTCGAGGGCACGTCCGTCCGGGCCGCCGCGCCGATCGCCACATCGTGCCCGGCCGCGACCTCCGCGACACTGTCCGCCCGGGTCATGTCACCGGCGACCACGTGCACCCCGTCCCCGCCCAGCTCCCGGTACTTGTCCGGGTCCCGCACCACGGCGGTCACCCGGTGCCCGCGCGCCACCGCCTCGGCGACCGCGCGCCGCCCGGCCCGCCCTCCGGCCCCGAACACAACGATCCTGCTGCCACCCATGGGAATCCCCCTCACCGGGGCCCGCCCAACGCGGGCCGCTGCGCCGGACGCTAGACCGCCCACCCATGGTTTCCGCAACGATAGTTACGTACGCTCGCGAGGTGAACGAACCTCTCGATCCCGACATGTTCACCGGCTGCACCCACGCCCCCACCCCGTTCCGGATCGGCGGCAAGTGGATGCCGATGATCATCCGATGCCTGGAGTCCGGCCCCCGGCGCTTCAGCGAACTGGAGGTCCCGCTGCGGGGCATCACCCCGAAGGTCCTCACGGAAACGCTCCGCGCGATGGAACGGGACGGCTTCCTCACCCGCACCGTCACGGACTCCACCCCGCCCCGGGTGGACTACGCGCTGAGCCCCCTGGGCCGTACGCTGCTCGCCCCGCTGAACGCCTGCTGCACCTGGGCCGCCGCCCACCTCCCGGAGCTCCTCGACGCCCGGGACACGTACGGGGACACCGCACCGGCGCCCGGCGGACCGTGATCCGTCAGCGGAGGTCCGGGCACTCCTCGGCGAAGTCCTGCGAGAAGGCCTGCCACGCCCCGTGCTCCTCACGCGCGCTCAGCCGGTCCGCTTCCGCCGCGGCCTCGGCCAGCTGGGCGGTGCTCAGGGGAACGGCCGCCTCGAAGACCCGGCCGAGGTGGTGGCCGTGCACCATACGACGCGGCACACACCCACCAGGGCGCACCGAGCACCTGACCACCGGCCGACAGGGCGGCGAGCCCCGGACCGAGCAGCCCGAAGACCCCGGCTTCCAGAGTGATGCAGGAGAGCAGCGCGGCGAATCCCGCACCGAGCCCGGCGCCCCGGCCGAACCCTCGGCCGACATAGGAGGAGAAGGCCCCCGCGCTCCAGACATGGGGCGTCATCGCGGTGAAGCCCACCGCG
Organism: Streptomyces sp. NPDC056347; assembly: GCF_042262625.1. Classification (NCBI taxonomy): domain Bacteria; kingdom Bacillati; phylum Actinomycetota; class Actinomycetes; order Kitasatosporales; family Streptomycetaceae; genus Streptomyces; species Streptomyces sp. NPDC056347. The sequence continues at coordinate 26,339 of NZ_JBHJQP010000022.1, forward strand.
AAGAACAGGAGCACGACCCCGGCGATGCCCAGCGGTACGGGGCCGACGACGACGGCGAGCGGGGAGGCGGCGGCCGTGACCATGAAGACGATGCTCGCGACACCGAGATCACCGCGCAGCCGGGCCCGTTCCCCACTACGGCTGCGACTGTCGGACGGGACCGGTAGCCGGAGTTCCGAGGACATGCTGTCTCCCCCTTGGGAGACGGACGGGACGAAGAGGCGTTCCTGGGCAACCGGAACGGGGCTCGCTCCCCCGCCGCGGCCGCCACACACCCCCATCGACTTCAACGCCACGCACGCGCCGAGGATGCGGTACGGGCGGCGCCCGCGCCCGCGCCCCGGACGGTCCGTAACGCGCTCACGGCTCCCCGTCGCCCGGCACGACCCCGGCCAGCCGCAGCCCCCGGCTCTCCGCGACACGTACGACCTGCCGCAGCGACTCGCTCAGCCGGGCGGCGAGGAACCGGATCTGCGGCGCCGTCGACCTCTCGTCGACCAGAAGGTCATCGGCGTGCCCGAGCAGATCGCCCGCCATGCCGAGCTGGACGCTCTCCATGTCGTCGGCCATCCGCGACATGAGCCCGCCCCCGTCACCCCCCGCCAGCAGATAACAGGGCTTGCCGCCCTCCCCCGTCCACGGCAGCAACCGCGCCATCGAGGGCTCGACGCCCGGCCGTTCGGCGGTGACGTGCTGTTCCATCTCGACCTGCTCTCTTTCTGTAGCGAACTCATCACAGAGTGGGGTCGATCGTCGCTACGCTGCCAGAGGGGCGGGGATGACGGCACACGGGTCAAGACGGGGAGTTGGACCGCATGACAACGAAACGAAGTCCACGCACACCACGCGAGAAGTACGGCGAGGAGCTACGCCTCCGCCGCCTGACCGCCGGGCTCACCCAGGAGGCCCTGAGCGAGATCATCGTCTGCTCACCGACACTGATCAGCCACTACGAAGCGGGCCGCCGCCTGCCGTCCCCGGAGGACGCCCGTCGCATCGACCGCGCGTTGGGGACGGACGGGTTCTTCGAGCGGTGGCTGGAAGACCTGGACACCAGGTACGCCGACCATTTCGCGGCTGTCGCCGAACTGGAGAGACGAGCAACGCTCATCCAGCAGTTCGCACTTTCGCTGGTTCCTGGTCTGCTCCAGACTGACGGCTACGCACGCGCCCTCTTCCAATCGCTGAAGCCCAACTACCGCCCGGATGAGATTGACAAGGACGTCGTCATCCGAACGGAACGTGCCAGCATCCTGGATAGTCCGTTGCAGCCAGTCCTGTGGACGTTGCTAGACGAGGCAGTTCTACGACGCCAAGTTGGCAGCCCTCAGGTCATGGCCGAACAGTTGCGGAAGATCGCGGACATGGCCGAGGCCGGACGGCTCCGACTTCATGTACTCCCGTTCAGAGTGGGAGCACATGCCCTGCAAGAGGGCCTGGCATCCCTCATGAGCTTTCCGGACTCCCAGCCGGTGGCCTACGTCGAAGGCTTCTTGACGGGCAACCTGATGGACGATCCGACGCTAGTGGAGGTCTGTCGCACGGTCTACGATCTTGCCTTGAGCGATGCGATGTCGCATCAGGAATCCATTGCCCTTGTGCGCGCAGCAGCAGAGGAACACGAGCATGGTCACCAGTAGGCGAAGCGTTGCGGACTCGACCATCCTCGCCGGGTGGCGCAAGTCCAGCTACAGCGGCGGCAGCCAGGGCGACTGCCTCGAAGTCGTCGACGGCCACGCCTCCGTCCCCGTACGAGACAGCAAGAACCCCACCGGCCCCGCAATCCTCTTCACGGCACTCGGCTGGTCGGCGTTCGTCGCGGCGGTCAAGAGCGACAGCCTCAACGCCTGACGCGTACCGCACCCAGCGGGCCGGTCCCGCCCGGGACCGGCCCGCTGTGCGTGACAACGCCTCCGTCAAGGCCGGTAGATGCACTCCGCGATCGTCGAGTGCTTCTTCCAGCCGAGCGTCTCGTACAGCGCGCGGCCGGGGTCCGTCGCGCCGAGGACTCCCGTGTACGCGCCCCGGGCCAGGGCCTGGCTGGCGAGCGTGCGCATCACGAGGCTGCCCAGGCCGCGCCGTCGATGGGCCTCGTCGGTCACCACCCGGTCCATGACCGCCGCCTCGCCGATGATCGCCGCCTGCCCCTGGGCCGCCGACCCGCCTGCCGCGTCCCGCACATGTACGTGGACGACACCGTCCACGTACTCGACGGCCACGGCGTACCCCTCGGGCGCACGCGGTTCCGTGACCGTCAGGTCGATGGCCATCAGGTGACCGGTCTCCTCCCAGGCCACCACCCATCCCGGCGTGATCCAGGACTCGATCTCCTCGGGCTCGGCAGGCATCTTCATCCAGGTACGCGGAACCGACACCGAGGCAGCCGCGCCACGGACCAACGACTCCTCGGTCACCGGGAGGACATGGCGTCCCACTTCGGCGGGGTTGTCGGCCACCTCGATGTAGTAGCCCCAGGGCTGTTCGACCGGTGGCGGCGTCCGCCGGGACACCGCCCAGCCCGCCACCCATGTCCTGACCGTGTTCGCGAGCATCGCGCCCTCCCGTCACAGGGCCGCATCCGCAGCCCGCGTAATACTCACAATGCGGAAACGAATGTTACCCACTGCCGGAAGTAAGGCATAGGTGCGATGCGCAGCACTTACATGAAGGCCGAATATCGCCCCCGACGGCTGGCCGCCGCCCGGACCGAGGCGTCACACGCCCCCGGCCGGAACGCTCCCCAGCTCGGCGACGAGGCGGCGGTAGGCCTCGAAGGCCGGCTTGGGCGTGTAGTCGTCGCGCAGGAGGCCGAAGTGGTGGAAGAGGCCGTCGGCGCCGGTGTCGGCGTCGCGCAGGGAGAAGAACGTGTAGCCGTCGATGTTGAGTTCGCCCGCTAGCGCGGCGACGGTCCGGACGACACGTTCCAGGACCTCGGCCTGCCGTCGCTCGGGGCGGTCGGGGCCGGTCGGCCAGCCGTTCTCGCAGATGCGGATCGGTACGGTGTCCGGGATGGCGGCCTTCGGCAGGTCGGTCCGCCGGAAGGCGGTGAGGATGCCGGTGACCGCCGCTTCCAACTGGTCGGCGGCGACGGGGCGGAAGACGTCGGGGAAGAAGTCCAGTCCGACGTAGTCCAGTTCGGCCAGGAAGCGCTCGTCGGCCAGGGCGGCGAGGTCGGACCAGAAGGTGCTGACCGGGCCGAAGGTCGGTACGGCGTTGAAGCCGACCTCGATCGTGTGACCCAGCGCGCGAGCCTCCTCCTTGGCCGCGACGACACCCTGGACCAGGGCGTTCAGGACGTTGGGGCTGCTGCCGTCCAGGACGGGGAGATCGGCGTTCGGCTCCTCGCAGATCTGGAGGGAGGCCAGGTGCGGCCCATGCGCACGGACGGCTTCCCGGACGAATTCGAGCCAGCCGTCCAGCCGCCCCGACTGCTCCCGGAAGGGCAGCACGAGATCGAGTCGGCGCCCGCGCCCGAGGTACTGCTGCGGGTCGGCGGGGGTGGGCGGATCCTGCGGGGACGTGGCCGCGAAGGGCTGGTAGGCGCGGACCGACAGCGTGGATCCCGCACCTTGCAGCCGGTCGAGCGCGTCGGCAATGCGGTCCGGGCGGTCGGGCAGGGCCGGGTGGACGATTCCGTGGTCGTCGCCCAGGAGGCCGCCGGGATAGATGCCGAAGGTCAGGGTCATGATGGTCCCCTCCAAATTTTTGGTGTCACACCAATTTTGGAGTGACGCTATCATTCATCCGTGGGACTCCGAGAGACGAAGAAGCAGCAGACCCGTACGGCGATCGCGGACGCGGCCCTGGGGCTGTTCCTGGAGCACGGGTTCGACCGGGTGACGGTCGCCGAGGTCGCGCGGCGGGCGGGGGTGTCCACCAACACCGCGTTCAACTACTTCCCGGCCAAGGAGGACCTGTTCTTCGACCGGCAGGCCGAGGCCGAGGAGCATCTCGCCGCGCTCGTACGCGACCGGGCGCCCGGCGCCTGCCCGGTGGAGGCGGTCCGGGACGGCCTGCTGGCCGCGCTGCGGGCGAACGAGCCCATGCTCGGGCTCCACCCGGGCGCGGTCAGGTTCTGGCAGGTCATCCTCGACAGCCCCGCGCTCCGTGCCCGGGAGCGCGAGATCGGCGAACGCGCCGAGGCGGCCCTCGCGGTGGCGCTGGCCGAGCATCCGCCGACGGCCGCGGAGGAAGGTACGGGTGGCGCCGATCCACTGCTGCCCACGCTTCTGGCGGGGGCCGTCGCCGGCACGCACCGGGCGGTTCTGCGCGAGATCCGACGTCGCGTCATGTCCGGCGAACCCGCCGCACGCGTAAGGGACACGATCGCCCCGGCGGCGTCCGGGGCCTTCGACCGGCTGTGCCACGGACTGCACGTGGCGGATTGCACGGGCTGAGTCCGGAGGGACCCGACGCCGGCTTCCGGGCGGTGTTGCGCGCGCCCGGGCGGCGGAGAAGCGGAAAGGTGGTCGCGTTTCGCGCCGTGGCACGGAACACCGAGTACGCGCATGGCCGGCCGGTGCGAGCGCTGGAGGTCCTCGACGGCGCCCGTCGCGTGCGACCGTCGCCTTCGTGGCCCCTCCAGTCCGCTCACGCCCTGTGGGACGGTCTCCGGCCCGTCGCGGTCGACCGGCCCCTCGCCCGGAACCGGCCGATGGTCCACGTACCCAGACCGACCAGTACGGCCACTGCGGCGGCGTAGACCGGCAACCACAGGGTCGTGGTGGCGGACAGGCAGTCGGCAACGGCGGCATGGCTCTGGACGCCCTGCGCCTGCGCCAGAGCCGCGGTGTCACGGCCGGCCAGGTCCCCCAGCGCCGCCTGCGTTCGAAGGCTCTCGTAGGCACCCATCGCGGGGCACCGGTCACGCGTGCCCGGCATCGGGAACAGCCAGGCCCAGCGCTGCATCATCGGAGCCAGTGCGATCGCCGCGCACAACCCCACGACCAGCGCGTACGCCACCAGGTTGCGCATGTACACGGACCGGAGGCCGGGCGTCCACGTCGGCAGCCGGTAGAAGGAGAGGACCACCGCGAGAAGCGCCAGTCCGATGTACGTGGCGAACCACTGCCACGACCCCTGCGCGAGCGCGAAGGTCAGCACGGCGGCGAGACCCATGCCCACGATCCCCGCCTGACCGGAGGCATCGCGGCCCGCACCGGTGGATGCCGGGCTCCGGGCTCCTCGGGGGCTGGGATCGTCCACGGTCTCTCCTGCCTGCCTGGTTCGACCACCAGCATCCAGGCGCACCGCGCCGCCGGCCCGCAGCCATGCCGGACCCGCCCGGAAGCCCGGCCCGATTGGCGGCCTTCCGCCCTCCGCCCCTCCGCCCTCCATACTCCCTTTGGCGGATACTGCCGCGCGGGTTGTCCTCATGGGCACCCTCAGCGGCAAGTCCGTCCGCGCCCGCTTGACCGGGCGCGCCAGACACGGGCCTTCCTGGTCCACGCCCCTCCGTCGCCCCGCCACTCCACCGAAATGAGGGAGCCGGGCCGCGCCCGTCGCGCGACCCGGCTCATGCACTCCGTGCGACCGTCAGCAGGGCTTGATGTAATAGGCCGCCGTCCAGTTTTCCCAGTCCTTCTTGTTGTCCGCGGGCGACGACCACAACAGCTTCATGTTCTTGTCGTAGACCCTGGCCGCAACACCATCGGTCTGGTTGTTGATATGGGACCCGGTGCCCATCCAGTTGGACAGCGCGTAGGTCTTGCACTCATAGAAGACGTGAACCCTCCAGATGTTGCCCGCCGCGGGGTCCAGCGTCTCGGTGCAGTACCGCCCCCGGTCGCAGGACGAGAGCCCGGCCGACGTGAGATATGTACGCTCGGCCGAGGGAGAAACCGTCGGCGACGCGGCGGTAATGCCCACCTGCGCGGCCTGTACAGGGGCGGAGAGAGTGAGCGTTGCCGCCACCGCGCCCAGGGCGCCGGCAAGACCAAGAGCAGCCCGGTTGAACTTCACCTGATTGTCCTCCGTTTCAAAGCTTCGGCCCATGGAACACACGGGCCGATCCACCGCTTGACCAGCGGCGGGACCGGATCGGAGCGCCCATCGTGTTGCCCCGGGACAGGTGGCGACAATCCTTTGCGGCAATCCATAAGAGACTTGCCTAGGGGCGGATCAACGTGATATCGCGCAGTCGGCGTCGAAGGATTCCGGCCGGACATCCCACAGCCGTGAACTCTCCTCGCCAGGCACTCGCGAATACTCGGCCCGCCCACACGGCACATCCATTGCCCGCCGGATTTGCCGCACCAAAGGGAACGTCACATTCAAGTACCTAGAGCGGACTTGGTTCGGCCTTAAATTGCTGACGGTCCAGCTGCCCCAGAAGGCCCCGATCACCAATTCGTGACAGAGCCTCAAGTATGAGCATAAATAGCCCCCGACTCTCCGCTCCGATCGCTTATCGGACCGCTCACAGCACGGCACCACTCGATTGCATCGGCAATGCAGAGTTGATACATGTGATGGCACATACGTTCGCGAGACACGGTGGGGGACAACGTGAGAGGGCGGCGCGAGGGCACGAACTCTCCGGTGGTGATCGCGCAACCGGCGGAGCCGATCGCGGCACGCGACGCGCGGGCGGGGACGGCGCCGGCGCACTCCGTCACAGGTCGCACGGCGAATGAGCACCACGGCAGAGGCTGCGGAGAGGCCGCTCGTCGCAGGGGACGGAGAACCTCGCCCAGCCGTTGAGCGTGATGCCGGGGGGAAACGACGGACACAACGCAACACACGGTTACACGCGCGAAGACCCGGTCGGGAGCAGTGGCCGATGCGCACCTCCCCGCACAAGAGGAAACGATTCCCCTGGGGAGCGGGTCATGGATTACGTGGCATGCCGGAGCAGTTCGGCAGAGGGGGGCTTCGCATGGTGGCTTGGGACATCAAACCGCAGGGCGTACAGGGTCAGTTGAAGGTCACCGGCACACATGCCGGGGACCTGGAGAAGGCCCTGACCGCGCTGATGACGACCGTGTCGGAGGCGGCGCAGGCGGCGGGCACGGCCGTGCCCGGCCCGCAGGCCGCGACGCCCCTTCAGGGTCCGGTGGCACCGGGGCAGGCGCCGTTGTCGCAGAAGGCGATGGGGCCGGTGGCTGCGGCGCTGGGTGAGTACCTCGAAGCGCGGCAGAAGAACCTCAAGTCCATGGCCGAGCGCATCGAGGCGGCGATTCTGGGCGCGGTCGAGGCCACGAACGCGTACTGCGCGGGCGACCTGGAGACCGCCGAGCGCGCGCAGAACGCGGCGAAGTCCGTGCGCCTGGATCTCCTCAAGCACGACGGGGGACGCAAGTGAGTGACAACACCTCTCCGGTCGACCCGCTCGGGATACCGGTCTTCACCGGTGATCTGGCACTGCTCGACACGAAGGTGACCGAACTGTCGGGCAGCGGGGCCAAGATCGCGACGGCCGCCGGTGACGTGCACAGCAGCTTCGGCGGGCTGAGCGCCTTCTACAAGGCACCCGAGGCGGAGCAGTTGTTCGCCACGACCAAGCCGGTCACCGACACCGGTCTCACCCTGAGCTCGGACCTGTGCGTCATCGCCGGTGCGCTGGGCACGTACTCCGACGACGCCTTCCCGCTGGTCGAGAAGCTCAAGGAACTCAAGCGGGACGCCGTCGCGTTCCGCGTGAAGGCCGACAGCGACGACAAGTGGCGCGAGGACGGCGACCTGGTCGAGGAGAACAACCGGCGTCGCGACGAGATAGCCGAGGTGTGGGCCGCGTTCCAGGAGGTGGAGCGGGCCTGCCACGCGAAGATCGTCGCCCTGGTCGGGGGCAAGGCGCTCAAGACGAACGACGGCTCCGGCAAGGAGGGCATGTACGGCTACGACGCCGAGGCCCTCAAGCAGGCGGAGGGGCTGCCCTGGGGAGATCCGGTCGAGGAGTCGACCCCCTGGTGGCAGGTGTGGGAGCACGCCTACGACTTCGGCAAGGGTTTCGTCGTCGACGGGGTCTGGGGAACGATCAAGGGGCTGGGCACCCTGGTCGGCTTCGACGGCTGGGATGCCACGAAGCAGGCATGGACCGGTCTGGCCAAGCTCGCCACCGGAGTGACGCTCGCCATCACGCCCGGTGTGAACGCTCTCTTCTGGGCCATGCCGGACGACAAACTCCCCTCCTGGGTGCGGGACTCACGCACGGCGATGAAGGAGACGGGCAAGGCGCTGGTGGCGTGGGACCAGTGGGGTTCCAACCCGGCCCGCGCGGCCGGGGCGGTCACGTTCAACGTCGTGACCACCGTCTTCACCGGCGGTACCGGCGGTGCGGCGGCGGGTGCGGGCAAGGCCGGGATGGCGGCCAAGGCCCTCTCCTTCGCGGGCAAGGCCGGCCGGGTCGTCGACCCCATGACGTACGTCTTCAAGGGCGCCGGCGCCGGGCTCACGAAGATCAACGACGTCATGAACGGCCTGAAGGGCCTGGGCAGGCTCGAGGTCCCGAAGATCGACGTGGACGGTGCGATCGCTCTCCCCGAGGGCACCATTCACCTCCCCGACGGAGTGATCCATCTCCCGTCCGGCTCGCCGGTTCCGGACGGGGCGATCAAGCTCCCCGACGGCGACATCAGGCTCCCCGAGGGCACCACCACCCTTCCGCCGGGCACGGTGAAGCTGCCGGTGGACGGTCCGCCGCAGTTCATGGACCTCAAGGGCAACATCTACGACGTGGACGGCGCGCTCGTCCAGCACGTGAAGGACGCCCCGACGGGCCGGCCGGACGCGGGCGCCGACCTCCCGCGCACCGACGCCCCGAACGTGGACTCACCGGCCACCGCCGCGGTCCCGGAACGCGAACTGGTGGGCGTCGGCGGCCGCGGCGGCGACGACGCGATCCGCCTGGGCAGCGACATCTCCGACCCGGTCCACGTGCCTGAGCACGCGCCGGACCACGCACCGGGCGGCCACGCGGGCGATCACATGCCCAGCAACCGTCTCGACAACACCCCTGGTGGCGGCCACACCGACGGACCCTCGGGGCACGGAAACGCCGACGGCCCTCCCGGCGCGGGCAGCCACACGGACGGGCCCGGCGGCGGGCACCACGAGCCGTCGTCCGCGGACGGCGGCAGCCATGTGCCGGGCACCCCGGGGACAGGCGGTCCGGGCGGCGCGGCGCACGGCGCGGATGACGCGGCGCAGCCGACGCACCCGGACGGCCGCGAGCCGAGCGTCGAAGAGATCAAGGCCAAGCAGGACGAGTTCATCCGACGCGCGAACGACCCGGACAAGACCTGGTTCGACCAGTACTACCGGATCGACGGCCATCGCCACAGCATCCACACCAAGATCGACGGCGTCGAGCTGCCCATCCTCGCGAAGGACAGCGACGGGTCCTGGATGTCCAAGAACGAGCTGCCTTCGGCCCCGGGAGTGGAAAAGTACGGCCGCGACCCGCTGACCCGCGACAGCGCTCCGGTCGACCAGATCGACCATCTCGACGATGTCGCGAAGGACCGCAAGGTCTCCGTGGAGCTGTCCAACGCCGAGCGCGCGCACAAGAACAGTCCGACCGAGCAGACGCTGGCGGACGTGGAGCGCGCCAGGCAGCAGTTCATCGACCACTTCGACGACCAGACGTCCAACAACAGCAGCTACTCCGAGCGTCTGGGCGAAGACGCCGCACGGCTGCACGTGGTACCCGAGCGGTTCGCGGGTTCGGTCGAACAGCCCCTGCCGAAGACACCCAACGGCGCCAACATGTTCGACCAGTTGTACCGGCGGCCGGACGGCAAGCTCATGATCGTCGAGGCGAAGGCGCCGAAGTCGGGGCTCATCTGGCGCAAGGGAAATGGCGCCGCTTCAGGGCTTATGGTTCAGCAGGGCACCAGACGCTACCTGGAGACCATAATCGCCGAAATGAACCTTCGCCCTAAACTGTCAGTAACCGACAGTGCGGGTAAGGTTTGGAAGAATTCCGATCTGGCAAGCGAGCTGGAAACGGCCCTCATAAATGGAAAACTCGAATATGTAATGGTGAAGGCCGGCGAAGGAAGCGGCAGCTACGCCGGAGCTGTCCTCGAGTACTTCAAGATCTGATATTAGCAGGAGAGAAAGTGGCCGTAATCGTAACTCGACAGGTTTATCCGGTAGCCGAAATGAATGAAGTCATCCCCACCATGGAGAAATCTCTGGACAATATGGTGCAATCCATCGAGGCTTCGCAAAGTGCCAGAAGCATGGTCTTGTCGAAGTCTCTGAACGTGGCCCGCATCCGTTGCGTCGGGGATCCGGACGCGGTGATGCTGGAGACCTGGGAGTCGTGGCTGCTGGCCATGCAGGTGTCCTCGGCCGTCTTCGCCGCCGCAATCACCGACCAGCCGACGGTGACCTGCAAGATCCGCCAGGAGCAGCGGCAACTCGAAGCCACGGGGCCGCAGTTCTACCTCAATGCGGGAACCTGGGTCGAGGCGTTCTACCTGGCGTTGATCTGCCGGGAGACGGCACGGCTCGACATGCTGGCGCGGGTGCCCGAATCGCTGCTGCGTGACTGCGGCGGCGTCATGGACGAGTACATCTACGCCTGGGTGGAGACCCTGCGGAGCTTCTGGCTGCGACGCGACGACGTCGGCCAGCACCTCGTGCGAGCCGTGGACCTGAGCGCACCGGAGCACGCCCGCGTCATGGATTCCGAGACCATGAGCAAGCTGAAGTACCCGCCGATGATGATGTTCTACCGGTACCTGCGCAACGACACGGCCGGCTTCAACGAAGCCCTCAACGACGCCCTGCGCTGGCACAAGGAGTACTGGACGGCCGACGAGGACCGCACCGAGAACATCGAAGGAGTCGTGGCCATCGCCCCCCTGGCCATCGCCTGTCTGGCCAAGGCCAACGGCATCCCGATCGAGGTCGAGTCCGGCTACCTGCCGAGCGCCCTGCTCGACTTCTCCTGGCGCGGCGAGTTCGACGCGTGACGCCGTAGTCCGGTGTGCCGGGGCCGGGGCACCCGCGCAGGCGTGGGCGCCCGGCAGCCCCGGCGGGTGTCGCTCCGGCCGGTCACAGGCCGGTGATTTCCCGGGCCTTCTTCAGCACGGAGTCGAGCGTGTTCACCGCGGTGTCCTGCCGCCTCGCGCGCTCCGCCCGGTCCGCCGGGACCAGTCGCGCGGCGACCTGCACGGCGTAGGCGTCCGGGTCGCCGAAGGCGGCCCGCGGGTGCTCCCCCGTGTCCGCGCAGTGGGTGGTTACTTCCTTGACCGCCTGGAGCACCACCGGCCGGTCCACGCCCGGCTGCATGGCCAGCCGTACCTGGAAACGCGCCATCCACTTCTCGCGGTCCTTGTCCCCCGCCGCGTCCGTTGTCCGGTCCTTCTTCGCCATGTGCCCTCCCGGGTGGTCGGCAGTCGTCCGTCGAAGGGTCGGACGCCGGGGTACCCGTACGGGTTGCGCGAGCGGCAGAGCTGATGAGTCCGGCGGAGCGCGTGAGCCGCACCGGCCGTACCGGCCGGGGGCCGGGGCGGGAAACGAAATGGGGCCCGGTCGGATGACCGGACCCCCCTCGTTTTCCCCCACCGTCAGGGCTTCCCAGATCCCCCCAGATCCCTCCCCGGAAGCACCCGACGCAACCTATGACCCGAGTGGGAACGGAAGGGTTGTACGGAGGTGGGCGGCTTGACGATCTCTTTGCCTTGGGGGCAAGGAACGAGGTGTCAGCAGGCGTGTTCCGCGTAGCGGGCGGCCACTTCCGCGAGGACCTCGGCGCCGTCGCGGGCCCAGAGGGTCTCGTTGAAGATCTCCACCTCGATCGGGCCGTCGAAGCCGGTGGCCTCGACCATCGAGCGGAAGGCGCGGAAGTCCACCGAGCCGTCGCCGAGCGGGCCCCGGCCGAGCAGGACGCCCGCCGGGAGCGGGGTGATCCAGTCGGCGAGCTGGAAGGAGTGGATGCGGCCGCCCGCACCCGCGCGGGCGATCTGGGCGGGCGCCTGGTCGTCCCACCAGATGTGGTACGTGTCGACGACCACGCCGACCTGTTCGGCCGGGAAACGTTCCGCGAGGTCCAGCGCCTGGGAGAGCGTGGAGACGACGCAGCGGTCCGAGGCGAACATCGGGTGCAGCGGTTCGATGGCGAGGCGCACGCCGCGCTCGGCCGCGTACGGGGTCAGCTCGGCCAGGGCGTCGGCGACGCGTTCGCGGGCACCGTGCAGGTCCTTGCTGCCGGCGGGGAGGCCGCCGGAGACCAGGACCAGGGTGTCGGTGGACAGGGCCGCCGCCTCGTCGATCGCGGCGCGGTTGTCGTCCAGGGCGCGGGCGCGTTCCGCCGGGTCGAGGGCGGTGAAGAAGCCGCCCCGGCAGAGGCTGGTGACGGTGAGTCCGTGGTCGGCGAGGAGGGCGGCGGTGCGCTCGATGCCGTACTCCTGGACGGGGGCCCGCCACAGGCCGACCTTGTCGATGCCCGCCCCGGCGCAGCCCGCGGCCAGCTCGGGCAGCGACCACTGCTTGATGGTCTCCTGGTTGACGGAGAGACGGCCGTCGCTCATCGGGTGCCTCCGTTGACCGTGAGGAGTGCGCGCATCCGGGACTCGGCCAGTTCCGGGTCGGGGAACAGGCCCAGCCGGTCGGCGAGTTCGTACGCCTTCGCCAGGTGCGGCAGCGAGCGGGCGGACTGGAGGCCGCCGACCATGGTGAAGTGGTCCTGGTGCCCGGCCAGCCAGGCGAGGAACACCACACCCGTCTTGTAGAAGCGGGTAGGGGTCTGGAAGAGGTGGCGGGAAAGCTCGACCGTGGGGTCCAGGAGATCCCGGAAGCCCTGGACGTCGCCGGTGTCCAGCACCCGGACCGCGTGGGCGGCCAGCGGGCCCAGCGGGTCGAAGATGCCGAGCAGGGCGTGGCTGAAGCCCTGGTCGTCGCCCGCGATCAGCTCGGGGTAGTTGAAGTCGTCGCCGGTGTAGCAGCGGACCCCGCCGGGGAGGCGGCGGCGCACGTCGATCTCGCGCTCGGCGTCCAGGAGGGAGATCTTGATGCCGTCGACCTTGTCCGGGTGCTCGGCGATGACCTTCAGGAAGGTGTCGGTGGCGGCGTCGAGGTCGGTGGAACCCCAGTAGCCGTCGAGCGCGGGGTCGAACATCGGGCCCAGCCAGTGCAGGACGACCGGTTCGGTGGCCTGGCGCAGCAGGTGGGCGTAGGTCTCCAGGTAGTCCTCGGGACCGTTCGCCGCCGCGGCGAGTGCGCGGGAGGCCATGAGGATGGCCTGGGCGCCGCTCTCCTCGACGAGCGCGAGCTGCTCCTCGTAGGCGGCGCGGACCTCGGCGAGGGTGGCGGGGCCGGTGAGCTGGTCGGTGCCGACGCCGCAGGCGATGCGGCCGCCGACCGCCTTCGCCTCGGCGGCGGAGCGGCGGATCAGTTCGGCCGCGCCCGCCCAGTCCAGGCCCATGCCGCGCTGGGCGGTGTCCATCGCCTCGGCGACGCCCAGGCCGTGCGACCAGAGGTGGCGGCGGAAGGCGAGGGTGGCGTCCCAGTCGACGGCGGCCGGGGAGTCCGGGCTGACGTCGGCGTACGGGTCGGCAACGACGTGGGCGGCGGAGAAGACCGTGCGCGAGGCGAGCGGGCCGGTGCCGGGGGCCAGGTCGAGCGGGGTGGTGCGGGGCTCGTACGGGCCCTGCGGGAGGTGGATGGTCATACGCGGATCAGCTCCGGTGCGCGGTGCGGGAGGCGGGGGCGAGTCGTCCCGGGGGCGGTTCCGGGCTTCGGGACGAGGGGTGGGCGGCCGTCGCGGGGACTGCTCCGGGACAGCCGCCCTGAAGGGACGTCGTCACACGGACGTCGTCACAGGAACATCGTCACGCGGACGTCGTCACAGGGAGAGTTCCGGGACGTCGAAGCGGCGGCCCTCCGCGTGGGACTTCAGGCCCAGCTCGGCGAGCTGCACGCCGCGCGCACCGGCCATCAGGTCCCAGGTGTAGGGCTCGTCGAGGACGACGTGGCGCAGGAAGAGCTCCCACTGGGCCTTGAAGCCGTTGTCGAAGACCGCGTTGTCGGGGACCTCCTGCCACTGGTCGCGGAAGGACTCGGTGACCGGGAGGTCGGGGTTCCAGACCGGCTTGGGGGTGGCGGAGCGGTGCTGGACGCGGCAGTTGCGCAGACCGGCGACGGCGGAGCCGTGCGTACCGTCGACCTGGAACTCGACCAGTTCGTCGCGGTTGACGCGGACCGCCCAGGAGGAGTTGATCTGGGCGACGGCGCCGCCCTCCAGCTGGAAGACCCCGTACGCGGCGTCGTCGGCGGTGGCGGCGTACGGCTCGCCCTGCTCGTCCCAGCGCTGCGGGATGTGCGTCTGGACGTGCGCCTGGACGGTGGTGACCCGGCCGAACAGCTCGTGGAGCACGTACTCCCAGTGCGGGAACATGTCGACGACGATGCCGCCGCCGTCCTCCGCGCGGTAGTTCCACGAGGGGCGCTGGGCCTCCTGCCAGTCGCCCTCGAAGACCCAGTAGCCGAACTCCCCGCGCACGGAGAGGATCTCGCCGAAGAAGCCGCCGTCGATCAGGCGCTTCAGCTTCAGCAGGCCCGGCAGGAAGATCTTGTCCTGGACGACGCCGTGCTTGATGCCCGCGTCCCGGGCGATCCGGGCCAGCTCCAGGGCGCCCTCGACGTCCGTGGCGGTCGGCTTCTCGGTGTAGATGTGCTTGCCGGCCGCGATCGCCTTCTTGATCGCGTCCACCCGGGCCGAGGTGACCTGGGCGTCGAAGTAGATGTCGATGGTGTCGTCGGCGAGGACGGCGTCGAGGTCGGTCGACCACTCGGTCAGGCCGTGCTTGGCGGCCAGCTCCTCCAGCGCGTGGGCGCGGCGGCCGACGAGCACCGGCTCCGGCCACAGCACGTCCCCGTTGCCGAGGTCGAGGCCGCCCTGCTCGCGGATCGCGAGGATCGAGCGCACCAGGTGCTGCCGGTACCCCATGCGACCCGTGACGCCGTTCATGGCGATGCGCACTGTCCTGCGTGTCACGAAAACTCCTCCAGCATCGGCGCCGCCCTGTCCGTAGCAAGCGCTTTCTATACGAGAGGACGCTAGCCTGCCGACAGCGGCGCGGACAAGAGGGCCCGGCCCGAAACCTCGGAGGAGAGCGATGACGGTCACCCTGGCGGATGTGGCGGCCCGCGCCCGGGTGTCACCGGCCACCGTGTCCCGGGTGCTGAACGGCAACTACCCGGTGGCGACCGCCACCCGGGAGCGGGTGCTGCGTGCGGTGGACGAGCTGGACTACGTGCTGAACGGCCCGGCCAGTTCGCTCGCGGCGGCCACGTCCGACCTGGTCGGCATCCTGGTCAACGACATCGCGGACCCGTTCTTCGGGATCATGGCGGGGGCGGCGCAGACGGAGATCGGCGGGCCGGGGGACGGTTCCGGCCGGGCGGGCGGCGAGAAGCTGGCGGTGGTCTGCAACACCGGCGGCTCCCCCGAGCGCGAGCTGACCTACCTCACCTTGCTCCAGCGTCAACGCGCCGCCGCCGTCGTGCTGACCGGCGGCGCGGTGGAGGACCCGGCGCACCAGGCCGCCGTCGCCGCCAAGCTGACCCGGCTGACGGACGCGGGCACCCGGGTCGTGCTGTGCGGGCGGCCTCCGCTGCCGGACGGTGCGGGGGTCCTCGCGACGATCGCCTTCGACAACCGGGGCGGCGGCCGGCGGCTCACCGAGCACCTCCTCTCGCTCGGCCACCGCCGCATCGGCTATGTCGCGGGGCCCCTGGAGCGGACGACGACCCGGCACCGGCTGGAGGGCCACCGCGAGGCGATGCGGGCGGCGGGGCTGGCCGGTGACGAGGACCGGCTGACCGTGCACGGCCCGTACGACCGCCGCTCCGGCTACGACGCCACGCTCGAACTCCTGCGCCGCGAGCCGGAGGTGACGGCGGTCGTCGCCGCCAACGACACGGTGGCGCTGGGCGCGTGCGCGGCGGTACGGGACCGGGGGCTGGGCATCCCGGGGGACGTTTCGGTGGCGGGCTTCGACGACCTGCCGTTCTCGGTGGACGCGGTCCCGGCGCTGACGACCGTACGGCTTCCGCTGTTCGAGGCGGGCGCGCGGGCGGGGCGCCTGGCGATGGGCAAGGAGAACCCGCCGCCCGGGGGCATCGCGACGATCGACGCGGAGCTGATGGTGCGGGGGTCGACGGCACCGCCCCGGGAACGGTAGGAACCCGGGCGGGCCCAGGAGCGGTGGGGCTCGTACTCGGGCGGGTCCGGGCTCCGTACGGGGCACCCGGCCCCTGCTCGGGCCCTTGGGCTCGGCACGAACCACCCCGGGCTCCGCACGAACTCCCGACCGCAGGAACTGCCGACCGCCCGGGGGTGCCGACTCCCCGGCGCCGTACCAGCGGGCTAGCGGGCGCCGGCGGCCACCGCGGCGCGGATCTCGCCGGAGAGGCGGGCCGCGTCCTCGGTGTAGCCGCTGAGCAGCAGCCGTCCGCCCGCACGGGGCCGGATGACGAGGTGGACGTCCCAGCCCATCAGCCGTCCCAGGGCGTGGTTCTGGCCGCGCTCGACCGTGGAGCGGATCTCCGCCCAGGGCAGGACCCGGGTCTCCCCAGTCCGCTTGTAGACCAGCCCCTGTTCCCGCAGGACGAAGACCTCGCCGTGCCGCCGCAGGGTCCGCAGGCCGTTGGAGACCCCACCGTAGACGCCGATGAGGGCGGCGCCCCACAGCAGCCCGGCGACCTGCGTGCCCTCACCGTTCTGGTCGAAGACGGCGAAGGTCACCGGAACGGCGATACCCACGGCGACCAGGCCGATCAGCAGCACGACGATCGCGACACGTCCTCGGCGCGCGTTGTCCGTCGGATGGTTGCGCACGAATGCGCCCAGCGCGCGCTCGGCTTCCCTGGCCATCGTTCCCCCGTCGAAGTCTCGTTCGTGCCGACGTCCCGGTCACACCGACGACGCTTCGTTCGTGCCGACGTCCCGGTCATGCCGACGACGTCCCGTCGTACCGGCGTCTCCGTCGTACCGGCGTCTCGGCCGCATCGGCGTCTCGGCCGCACCGGCGTCCCCGTCGCATGTGTCCGTCAGTCTGTGGGACCGGCGGGCGGGGGTACAAGGGTCCTCGGCACCGTTCGGGGCGCGGGCACAAAGATGGGGGTGTTGCCCCCATGACCGCCGGGGCCGCTGCCGGAAGTATGGGGCGTGGCGGACCGGCCGGTGCCGGTGCCGGACCGAGGAGGTGCGATGGCGGAGATCCAGGTGGGCGGCGGCGAGCGGCCGGGGGTCGCTTCCGCGTCACGTCCGGCCGTGGCAGCGGGTTCCTCCGCCGACGCGGTCGGCCTGCTGGAGGCCGAGCGGCCGGTGGCGGACGGATTCCTTTGGGCCGACGGCCCGTGGTGGCGGCCCGCGCTGACGGACGGCCTGCCGGCCGACGGTACGGCACCCGAACGCGCCCCGGACTGGGCGGAGTTCGTCGAGGACGCGGTGGCCGCCGCACCCGTGCGGGCGGCGATCGGGGACCCGGGGCACCTGCCGGGGCTGCGCGGATTCGAGCGCGTCCTCGCCCCGTTCACCGCCTGCGCCGCGCGGCGGGTACGGGACGGGCTGCCCCGGCGGCTGGACCGGTGGGCCGATCCGGACGCCGTGCGCGCCGACTTCGAGCGCCACCTGTCCCGGCGACTGGCCCGCCAGGCCGCCCGGACCCTGGTCCTGGAGCTGCACACGGCGCGCCGCGAGGGGCGGCTGAGCGGGCACGGCCCCGAGGAGCGGTACGCCGACTTCCTGCGGCTCACCGGCGCCCGGTCCGGGCTGGCCGCGCTCTGCGCCGCGTACCCCGTACTGGCCCGTGTCCTGGGCCGCACCGCGCTCGACGCCGCCGCCGCGCTCACCGAGATGCTGGTCCGGTACGCCACCGACCGGCCCGCGCTGCCGGGCGTCCGCGATCCCGGGGGCGCGTCGGCCGGGGAGAGCCGGCTGGTGGGCGTCGAGCCCGGCGCCGGGGACGGTCACCGGGGCGGGCGGACGGTGATGCTGCTGCGGTTCGAGAACGGTGCCCGGCTCGTCTACAAGCCGCGCCCGCTCGCCGCGCACCGGCACTTCAACGAGCTGGTCCAGTGGTTCAACACGCTGCCCGGCACCCCCGGGCTGCGCACCCTCGCCCTGCTGGACCGGGGCCCGTACGGCTGGGTGGAGTTCGTCGCGGAACGGCCCTGCCGCACCGCCCGCCAGGTCGATTCCTTCTACCGGCGCCAGGGCGCGCTGCTGTCCCTGCTGCACGTGCTGGACGGCACCGACCTGCACCACGAGAACCTGATCGCGGACGGCGAGTACCCCGTGCTCGTCGACGTGGAGACGCTGTTCCATCCGCCGCTGCCCGCCGCCGCCTCGGACGACCCGGCGGCCCGCGCGCTGCACGGCTCCGTGCACCGGGTGGGGCTGTTGCCGCAGCTGCTCGTCGGGGACGACTCGGCGCTCGACATGTCCGGGATCGGCGGCGGGCAGGCGGCCGAGTCCCCGGTGCGCGGCGTCGACTGGGCCGACGCGGGGACGGACAGGATGCGGCTGGTGCGCCGGGCGGCCCGGATCGGCGGTTCCGCGAACCGGCCCCGGCTGACCGGCACCCCCGCCGACCCGTCCGCCTTCACCCGCGCGCTGTGCGCCGGATTCCGCGCCGGGTACACCGCGCTCATGGAGGCCCGCGCCGAACTCCTGCGCACCGGCGGGCTGCTGGACCGGTTCGCGCACGACGAGGTGCGAGTGGTGGCGCGCCCCACCTGGATCTACGCCTCGCTGCTGGACGAGTCGACGCACCCGGACCTGATGAAGGACGCCGCCGAACGCCACCGGGTGCTCGCGCTGCTCGGCACCGGCACCCTGGGCTCCGCCGCGCTGCCCGGCCTGCTGGACGAGGAGATCGCTCAGCTGTGGGCGGGCGACGTCCCCCTGTTCACCGCCCTGCCCGAGCGCGCCGACCTGTGGAGCGGGAACGGGCGGCTGCTGCCCGGCACCCTCGCGAGGACGGGCCTCGACCTGGTGCGGGCGAAGCTGGCGGCGATGGACACGGTGGACCGGCACGACCAGGAACGGATCATCCGGGCCGCGATGGTGACCACCTCGCGCGAGCCCGCGCACACCACCCGTCCCGGACCGCGCCGGGCCCGTACCGCCGCGACCGCGCCGGAGCCGGAACAGCTGCTCGCGGCGGCCCGGTCGGTCGGCGACGAGCTGGTGTCCCAGGGTTACCTGGGTCCGTCCCGGCTGAACTGGATCGGGCTGGAGCTGCTCGACGAGCGGTACTGGCGGCTGGCGCCGATGGCCGCCGACCTGGCGGGCGGCTACACCGGCACGGCGCACTTCCTCGCCCAGCTCGCCGCGCTCACCGGTGCCGACCGGTACGCCGCCGCCGCGCGGGCCGCGCTGGCGCCGCTCGCCGGTCTGCTGGACACCCTGCACGCCCGCCCGGACGACCTGGGCCCGGTGGGCTCGGGCGCCTTCGCCGGGCTCGGCGGGATCGCGTACGCGCTGGCCCGGGTCTCGGACGTCCTGGACGATCCGCGCCTGGCCGAACTGGTGGCGCCGGCCCTGCGGTTGACGGGTGCGGCGGCGGTCGCCGAGCGGGAGCCCGGGGTGCGCGCGGGCTCGGCCGGGGGGCTGGCCTCGCTGGTCGCCGGGTACCGGGTCACCGGCCGGGACGATGTGTGGCGGGCGGCGGAGCGCTGTGCCCGGACACTGTGCGAGGCGCCGCTGCCCGGGGCTCCCGGCTTCGCCGACGGGTCCGCCGGGGTCGGCTGGGCGCTGCTGCGGTTCGCCGAGGCGGGCGGCGGTGAGCCGTACCGCGTGTCGGGGCTTTCCGCGCTGCGGGCCGCGACCGGGGCCGGGGACCTGGACGTCTCCTGGTGCCGGGGGC
Organism: Streptomyces sp. NPDC056347; assembly: GCF_042262625.1. Classification (NCBI taxonomy): domain Bacteria; kingdom Bacillati; phylum Actinomycetota; class Actinomycetes; order Kitasatosporales; family Streptomycetaceae; genus Streptomyces; species Streptomyces sp. NPDC056347. The sequence continues at coordinate 46,165 of NZ_JBHJQP010000022.1, forward strand.
GGACGGGCGTGGCGCTGGCGGTGCTGGACAGCCCGGCGGCGCGGGCCGACCCGGAGCTGTCCGGCTGGGCGCACCGGGCCGCGGCGGACATCGCGGGGGCCGAGCCGCCGCCGGACGACAGCCTGTGCCACGGCGAGCTCGGTGTCCTCGAACTGCTGCGCCTGGGCGAACCGGCGGGGGCCCGCACCCGCTGGGTGGAGCGGGCCGGGGCACTGCTCGCGGCCGCCGACCGCACGGAACCGCGCTGCGGTACGCCGGGCCAGGTTCCGCATCCGGGGCTGCTGACCGGTCTCGCGGGGATCGGGCACGGGCTGCTGCGGGCGGGGTTCCCCGACCGGGTGCCCTCGGTGCTGCTGCTCGCCTGACCCCGGACCGCCGCTCCCCCGGCGTCTCCTCCGTACCGGCTCACGCACGAACGACCTCCACAACAACCTCCCACGAGAACAAGCGAACACGAGAAGAGGCAGACCATGCAGACCACCGAAGCCACCGCCTTCCGCTCCGTCGAGTTCGACGACGCCCGTGACGAGCACCCCGTCGGCGGGATCACCCTGGGTGCGGGCGGCGGACTCGGGCTGCGGAGCAGGATCCTCGGCGCCGCCGACACCGTGGGCGACAACACCGGGGACCTGCCGTGGACCACGATGACCTGGAACTGAACCCCGCACGCGGACCAATCCCGTTCCAGATCAAGCGATTTGGAGCGCTGACCGGCGGACAGTCGCTCGAGTAGCCTGCGTACATGCGTGCCACTTCGTCGGTGATTGTCGGGCGTGTCGCTGAGACCGGCCTGTTGAGCAGCGCCCTGGACGCCGCGTCGCGGGGTTCGGGCCGGGCCGTCCTCTTCGTCGGGGAGGCGGGCATCGGGAAGTCCCGGCTGGCCGGTGAGTGCGCCTACCGGGCGTACGAGCGGGGCATGCCGGTGCTGCGCGGCCGGGCCACGTCGACGGGGCTCGTGGTGCCGTTCCGCCCGCTGATCGAGGCGCTGTCGTCGCGGTTCCGGGCGGCCGGCACGCCCACCGACCCGGAACTGGACCCCTACCGTCCGGCGCTGGCCCGGCTGGTGCCGGAGTGGCGCCAGGGGGCCGCGCCGGGCTATCCGGAGACGGTGGTCGAGCTGGCCGAGGCGCTGCTGCGGCTGCTGTCGGTGCTCGGCCAGGAGCACGGCTGCGTGATCCTGCTGGAGGATCTGCACGACTCCGACACCGAGACCATCGCGGTGGTGGAGTACGTCGTCGACAACGTGGCGGACCTGCCCGTGCTGCTGCTGGGGACGCTGCGCCCGGAGCCCGGTGCCGCGCTGGACCTGGTGCGTTCGGCGGAACAGCGGCAGGTCGCCACCGTGCGGGAGCTGGCACCGCTCGGTGACGCGGACGTACGGGAGATGACCGCCTCCTGTCTGGAGGCCGCCCCGGACGAGGTGCCGCGGGCCACCCACGAGCGGCTGGCGGGCCGGGCGGGCGGCAATCCGTACCTGGTGGAGGTGCTCCTCGCCGATCTGCTGGACTCGGGGCAGCTGCGCCGGACCGGCGACCGGTGGGAGGAGCACGTCAACCCGGACGCGTCGGTGCCGACCGGGGTGGTGCGCAGCTGGTCGCGGCGGCTGGACCGGTTCGACGAGCCGGTCCGCGAACTGCTGCTGTGCGCGGCCACGCTGGGCAGCCGGTTCTCGGTGACCGTGCTCCAGATCGTCACCGGCTTCGACGACCGTACGCTCTTCAGCCATCTGCGTTCCGCGGTGGAGGCGAACATCATCGCCCCCGACGGGGCGGACCCCGACCGCTACACCTTCCGGCACGCACTGACCGCCGAGGCGCTGGTGGCGTCACTGGCCCCGGCGGAGCGGGCGGCGACGGCGCGCCGTGCGGCGCTGCAACTGGCCGGGGTGGAGAACCGGCTCGGTGACGAGCAGCGGCAGCTGATGGCGGCGCTGCAACTGGCCGGGGGCGACCGGCACGGTGCCGCCCGGCAGTTCGCCGGGGTCGGGCGGCGGATGCTGGCGGCGGGCGCGTCCGGTTCGGCGGTGACCCTGCTGGAGCGGGCCCGCGCGCTCGCCCACGAGAGCGATCTGCGGGGCATCACGGAGTCCCTGGCGGTCGCCCACGCGGAGGCGGGCGAGCTGGACACGGCCCTGGCGCTGACCGCGGAGCTGCCCCCGGTGCCGCCGCGCTCCGACGCCGCCGAGCAGCGCGGCGAGGCCCACATCCGGATCGCCTGGGCGGCGGTGATGGCGGAACGGGTGGCGGAGGCGGCCGGGCAGATCCGGACCGCCCGGAGCATGCTCGGCACGGCCGTCCGGCCCGAACTGGCGGCGGCGCTCGACGTGGTGGAGGGGCACCTGGCGCTGCTGCCGGGCGGGGCGGGCGACGGACGGCAGGAGCGGGCGCAGGAGGCCGCGCGCCGGGCCGCCGCCGTCGCGGAGAAGCGGAGCCTGCCCGTGGTCGCCTGCCAGGCCTGGCAGTTGCTGGCGCTGCTGGCCCGGGAACGCGGATTCGACGAGGCCGACGCGTGCCTGGAGCGGATGCTCGCGGTCTCCGAGCAGCACGCCCTGCCGGTGTGGCGGGTGGAGGCGCTGGTCCGGCTCGGCGCGAACACGTTCATGCGGACCGGCGACCCGGCCCGGCTGGAGACGGCCCGCACCGCCGCGCAGTCGCTGGGCGCGCTGGTGCCGACGCAGACCGTGGACGGGCTGCTCGCCATGAACGCGGTGCTGCGGGGCGAGTGGGACGGGGCACACGCGATCATCGAGCGGTCGGTGGCGGCCAGCGCCCGGGTGCGCAATCTGGGGGCGCACCGCTATCTGCTGCTCGCCTCGGCGGCGCTCGCCGCGCACCGGGGCCGAAGACGGGACCTGGACCGGGCGATGGTCCGGTTCCGCCGGGCGGGCGGCGAGGAGTCCTTGCTGGTGCCGCTGCAGCTGGGGCTGTGCCGGGCGTTCGCGGCGCTGCTGGAGGAGGACGGCGAAGGGGCGCTGGAGGCGCTGGACGCCTCATTGGCCTGGGAGCGCGAGCACCCCAGTTTCTTCTACCTGAGCGGGCGCTACGGGCTGCGTCCGCTGCTGCGGATCATCGGCGGGCGGGGCGGTCTGGGCGGCCGGGCGGAGCTGAACGCGATCCTGGCGAGCCCCGGCGCCGACCTGGCCTGGAACCAGTTGTTCCTGCGGCTGGCCGAGGGCGTCCTGCAGGGCCGGGCGGGCGAGGCGGACCTGGCCGTGCGCACGGTCGGGGCGGCGTTCGACGAGGCCGCCGCCTTCCCGCTCGCCCGCCATCTGGGCCTGCGGCTGGTCGCCGGGGCGGCGCTGGCCGAGGGGTGGGGCGAGCCGGTGGGCTGGCTGCGGGCGTCGGAGGAGTACTTCTACGGGGCGGGCGTCCAGCCGGTCGCCGCCGCGTGCCGGGCGGCGCTGCGGCAGGCGGGGGCCAGTGTGGGGCAGCACCGGGGCGGCTGGGACCGCATCCCGGCGCCGCTGCGGACCAGCGGGGTGACGCCGCGCGAGTACGAGGTGTTCGTGCTGCTGGCGGAGCGGCCGGGCAACCAGCAGATCGCCCGGCGGCTGTCGATCTCGCCGCGCACGGTGGAGAAGCACATGGCGAGCCTGCTGAACAAGACGGGGCGCGTGGATCGGGCGTCGCTCTGCGAGTTCTCCGCCGAGTGCGCGGCCGAACGCGACTGAGCACGACTGAGTACGACTGAGTACGGCTGAGCACGGCTGAAAGCGACCGAGCACGACTGAAAGCGACTGAACGCGACTGAACGCCCGGGACGTTGTGGGGGTGCGCGGGCCCGGCATGGGGGCACGGGGCGGATACGGGGGTGCGCGGGCCCGGCATGGGGACACGGGACGAATGCGCAGGTGCGCGGGCCCGGCGTGGGGGGCCACGGGGCGGATGTGGGGGTGCGTCGGCCCAACATGGGGGCACGGGGCGGATTTGGTCGGGTGCCGGTACGGAACATGCGGGTCCGGCACCGATGCGGGGGCGCCCGCGGCGGCGGACCATCCAGGGGTACGACCGGCAGCCCGCACCGGGAGGCAACCGGCAGCCCGTACCGCACCCCCGTCTCCGGAGGTCCCCCCATGCCCCGACCCCCCGCCCCCGCCCCCGCCCCCGCCCGCGTCCCCGGCCCCGCCGCGTCGGCCGGTGCGCTGAGCCTCTCGGTCCTCGGTCCGCTCTCCGGCCGGCTGGACGGACGGCCACTGGCGCTCGGGCCGCGCAAGCAGCGGCTGGTCCTCGCCATGCTGCTCAGCCGGCCGAACACCCCGGTTCCGGTGGAGGTGCTCACCGACGCGGTGTGGCCGGACGACCCGCCGCGCACGGCGCGCAAGAACCTCCAGGTGTACATCAGTTCCGCCCGGGCGCTGCTCGGTGCGCGGTGCCCCGACGGGCCGGACGGCCGGGGCGCGGAGCGGCTGGCGCACTCCTGCGGCGGATACCTGTTGCGGGTCGGCGAGGACGAGCTGGACAGCCTGCTCTTCCGGTCACTGGCCGCGGCGGGGCGCCGGGCGGCCGACGACGGCGACCAGCGCGGCGCGGCCGCTCTGCTGCGCCGGGCGCTGGACCTGTGGCAGGGGCCGCCGCTGCACGATCTGCGGGACTCGCCGGAGGTGGCCGCGGAGGCGGAGCGGCTGGAGGCCCGCTGCCTGACCGTGCACGAGGACTGGGCCGAGACGGAGATCGGGCTGGGCCGGGCGTCCGCCGTGGTGGACGGGTTGCGGGACCTCGCCGAACGGCACCCCACCCGCGAACGCGTCCGGGCCGCGTGGATGGACGCCCTGCACCGCACCGGCCGCCGGGCCGAGGCGCTCGCCGTGTACGACGACTACCGTCAGCTGCTGGCCCGGGAACTGGGCCTGGAACCGGGGGCCGCCATCGCCGCCCGGCACCGGGCGATGCTGACCGGCCGCAGTGCCCCGGACCGGGCGGGAAGCACGCCCCCGGCCCGCCGCTCCCCCGTACTGCGGGCCGTCCTGCCCGCCGAGGTGCCCGACTTCACCGGCCGGGGCGAGCAGCTGCGGGAACTCCTGGACGTCCTGGGCCCGGAGGGCGGCCGGGTCGTCGCCGTCACCGGGGCCGCCGGGACGGGGAAGACGGCGCTCGCGGTGCGGGCGGCCCATCTGCTGGCGGAACGGTTCCCGGACGGCCGCGTCCACATCCGGGTCCGCGACGAGCACGGTGCGGTGCGCCCCGCCGCGGAGATCGTCGGGGAGCTGGCCCGGCTGACCGGCGGCCCGCACCCGGCGGAGCCGATGACCGACGCGGAGCACTGGCGCCACTGGCTGGCCGCGCACCGCGCGCTGGTCGTCCTCGACGACGTACCGGACGAGTCGGCGGTACGGGCCCTGCTGCCGGGCACCGGGGGCAGTTCGTTCGTGCTGACCGCGCGCGGCCAGCTGGCCGGGCTCGCCCCGGTGCACCGGATCGCCCTGCCGCCGCTGGCCCCGGCCGAGGCGCTGGCCCTGCTGGGGCGGCTGATCGGGCCGGGCCGGGTGGGTCTGGACCGGTCCGCCGCGCTGCGCATCGCCGACGCCTGCGGGCTGCTTCCGCTGGCGGTCCGGGTGAGCGGGATGCGGCTGGCGGTGCTGCGCCATCTGCCGCTGGCCGAGTACGCGGACCGGCTGGCCGATCCGGCGGGGGCGCTGGACGAGCTGGTGGCGGGCGACATCTCGGTGCGCGCCCGGCTGGCCGCCGGCTGGCAGGACCTGTCACCCGGCAGCGGCCGGGCGCTGACCCTGCTGGCCTCCACCGTCCGCGAGGGGCCGTTCACCCTGCCGGAGGCGATGGCGGCGCTCGGCTGCGGGGAGCGGCAGGCACTGCGGGCGGTGGAGTCGCTGATCGACGCGGGCGCGGTCTCCTCCCCCAGCGGCGAGGTCACCGCCCACTGCGTGCTGTACGAACTGCCGCGCCTGATCGGCCTGTACGCCCGCGAATGCGCGGCCGTACCGCCGGTCCCGGAGCCGGAGCCGGTGGGGGGCCCGCACGCGTAGCCCGCACGCCCGCACGCGCGGCCTGTACACCTGCACGCCCGTGGCACAATGCCGCGCGTGAACGATTCGGCCATGACGGCCTCGACGGCCATGGCCCGGCAGGTGCGCCGGCGGTGGCGCGACCGGGAAGCGCCCGACGGGGACGTCATCATGTTCGCCGACGGCTCCCTCACGGTGATGGAGCTGCTGCGCATGCGGCCGCCCGACCGGCTCGACGACCCGCGGGCCGAGAGCTGGCACTGGACCGAGACCCTGCGTGCCACCGAATGGAGTACCGACAGCTGGGTGGAGGTCGACTCCGCGCTCGCCACGCACACCCACGCGGGCAGCCGCGCCTGGGCGGGCGAGTCCGCCCATCACGGGTCCATCGGCTGGGTCGCGCTGACCCGGGACGACGCCGGGAGCACCCTGGAATGGCTCGCCGTCTCCAGCTGGTCCAATCCGTTCCACGAAGTCACCCTGGACGACACCGCGGTGACCGCGGTCAGCACCGCCGGCCGGATCTGGACCTTCCCCCGGAACGCGCCCCAGAAGGTGCGGATCACCGACGACCCGGCCTGTCCGGGGAGCCGCCGGTAGAAGCGCGGCCCGTCACCCCAGCGTCAGCACGTCCAGCAGGTCGGGCCGTTCGCCGGGGGCGGCGAACACCGTGTGCAGGCCGAGCAGGACGCCCGCCGCGCCGGTCGCGAGGTCGGCGGAGAAGCGGCGCAGGCGGGAGCCGGGCACCAGGAGGCGGTCCTGTTCGGCGACCAGGTGCCAGGAGAGGTTGCGGACCGAGTCCAGCACCTCGGGCTCCGGCGGCCCGGCCGCGAGTTGGCGGGCGGTGGCGACCAGGCCGGTGCGGCCCCTGAAGAGTCCCGGTTCGCGGATGAACTCCAGGACGCAGCCGCGCGCGACGCCCGGCGGCAACGCTTCCAGTGCCGGGTCCTCCCGGAGGGCCAGGTAGCGCTGGGCGACCAGGGCGACGCCGCCGCTGCCCTGGTCCAGGTAGAGGAAGTGGCGTTTGCCGTCGCGTACTTGGACGCTGCCGCCGGGCATGGTCACACAGTGTCCGGCCTCCCGGGCGAGGGCCGTCCCGGCGGCGTCCAGCAGCCAGTCCTCGCCGGTCAGCGCGTGCAGTTCGAGGTGGAGCAGCGCGGCCCCGCAGAGCCCGGTCAGCAGTCCGGCCGAGTGCGGGGCGGGCGGGCCGTCGGGCCCCGCGCCGTCGCGGACCAGTGAGTCGAGGGCCCAGGCGGTGCGCAGGGCGTGCTCCAGGAGGTCCTGGTCGGGTACTCCGGGGCCGTCGGCGGCGAGGCGGAGGGCGGCCAGGGCCGTGCCCGCCGTGCCGGTGAACAGGTCGGCCGAGGCGGGGGCGGGGGCGTGCAGGGCCCGGTCGAGCAGCGCGCGGCCCTCCTCGCGGCGGCCGAGCCGGGCCAGGACGAGGGCGACGCCGGGCAGCCCGTCGAAGAGCCCGCCGGGGGTGTCCGGGGCGCGGCGGGCGGCCGTGCGGGCCAGCCAGTCGGTGTACGCGTCGGGGACCGGGGCACCGACGCGGTGGAGGGCGTACAGCACCCCGGCCGCACCGTACGCGGCGCAGACGCCCCCGGTGGTGAAGCCCGCCGGGTCGCCGGGGAAGAGCCGGTCGGTGCGGTCCGGGGTGGCCCCGGCGCGGATGCCCGCGAGGAGCGCCTCGCGGATGCCCGGCCAGTCGGGTGCCGGGCCGCGCAGCAGTGCGTCGACCGTCGCCTCGCCGCTGTCCTCGGGGAGCCCGTGGCGGAGCGCGGCGGGGCGGGGCGGGCCCTCGTCGGGGCCGAGGCGGTAGCGGGCGCGGGCCCAGCGCTCGATGGTGAGGGTCTTGCCCCGGTCGTGGTCGGTGACTTCCATGAGCGGCATCAGGAGGTGCAGCCAGAGCGCCCAGAGCGCGTAGTCGTCCGCCTCGGCGCCCCCGGTGCCGTACGGGGCCTGGAGGCCGGGGGCGCCGGCGAGCGGGGTGTCCGGGTCGTCGAGGTCGGTGGCGTACTCGAAGTCGATCAGGACGAGGCGGCCGTCGGGGCGCAGGATGATGTTGGCGGGGTGCACGTCGGCGAAGCGCAGCCCGCGGGCGTGGACGCGGTCCAGGGCGTCGGCGAGCTTCTCCGTGACGGACCGGGCCCAGGTGACGTAGGTGTCGAGTTCGGCGCGGGTGCGTTCGCCGCGCACCAGCGGGAAGCGTTCGACGATCGCGTCGAAGAGGGTGGTGCCCTCGATGTGCTCCTCGATGAGGAAGTGGTGTTCCCAGACCGTGCGGACGCCGTACACCTCGGGTACGCAGTCGAGTCCGGCGAGCCGGGTCAGGGCCCGGTGTTCGCGGTGCAGCCGGGTGACGGCGTCGTCCCCGGCGGGGTCGAGCCCGCACAGCGGCCGGGCCTCGCGCAGCACCACGCGCTGCTTGGTGGTGCGGTGTTCGGCCAGGTAGATGCCGCCCGCGTTGGAGAACTGGAGCGCCTTGGTGACGGTGTACGGGAAGCCGTCGTCGCGGGCGGCGGCGTGGGCGGCGAGGTGGGGGCGCAGCTCGGCGGGGACGGTGACCCAGGCGGGCAGCCGGAAGACCACGCCCCGGGTGTCGGGGACGAGTTCGCCGGACGGGTCGCGCATGGCCCGGACGCGTTCCCCGTCGGCGTCCCGGCACCAGAGCTCGCGGAAGGCGCCGTAGCGTACGTAGACGGGGGCGTCGCCGATCCGCAGGTCGCTGAGGATGTACGGTCCGCGGCGCCCGTCCAGGGCCCGGGTCAGGGCGTCGAGCAGGCGCAGGAAGGCGGCCTCGTCCTCGGGGTAGAGGGTGAGGAACTTGCCCGCGCCGGAGCGGTTCATGTACTTCGCCGACATCAGCCGCAGGGCGCGTTCGCTGCGCAGGAACTTGAACGCCACGCCCTGCTCCAGGCAGATCCGGGCGGTGTCGGCGAGGGTGCGCGCGGCTTCCTCGGGGACGGTGGAGACGTGGATCTTCCAGCCCTGTTCGGGGAGGTGCTCGTTCTCGGGGTGCAGGGCGCTCCACAGGCCGCCGCTGCCGCGCCGCCAGCCGGCGGGGGGTTCGGCGCGGTCGAGGGGGTAGCGGGTGTCCTCGTCGGGGAGCCGGGCCGGGGTCTCGTAGTAGCGGCGGTCGGCGAGGCAGTACAGCTGGGTCTCCTGGATGCCGGGCACGGCATACCTCCGGGGTGGCTCGTGGGCGTACGCGTCGTCAGGGGCGGGCCTGGGCCGTCTCGGTGCGGTCCGCGGCGGGCTCCGGTGGCGGGGCCGTGCCCGAGCGGGCGGACGGGGCGAACGTGACGGTCGCGGCGGAGACGGCGAGGACGGCGGCGATCGTCCAGAACGCGCCCCGTACGCCGAGGGTGGTGAGGAGTGCGCCCCCGGCGAGCGGGCCGAACGGCTGGACCAGGGAGGAGAGGAATCCGGCGGCGCTCTGCACCCTGCCCACCCGGTCGTCGGGGGTGACGGTCAGCAGGGTGGAGAGGAAGCCGATGCTGGCGACGGTGGCCAGGCACATGCAGGCGGCGCAGAGCAGTCCGGCGAGCAGCGGGATCTCGATCCGGGCGAGGGCGACGGCGGTCGCCACGCAGGCCCAGCAGGTGGCGGCGATCAGTACCCAGGGGTGGCGTTCGGGGCGCAGCCGGGGGGCGATGAGCGCTCCGGCGAGGGCGCCGACCGAGGTGAGGGTGACGACGGTGCCGCCGCCGAGCCCGGAGCGGCCGCCGCCGGAGAAGACGGTCAGCGCGGTGAAGGTGAGGGCGCCGAACGCGAAGTTCATGCCGAGCCCGAAGACGAGGAGGACGGTCCTCAGGTAGGGCTGGCGCCACAGGAAGGAGAGCCCGGCGGTCAGTTCGGCCCGGCTGAACGCGGAACCCGCCCGGGTCTCGGCCCGGGAGCGGGTGCGGACCAGGGCCACGCAGATCGTGGACAGCAGAAGTCCGGTGGCCTCGGCGAGGAACGGCAGGACGGGGTGCAGCCCGAACAGGGCGCCCCCGGCGAGCGGTCCGACCAGCCGGGCGGTGGAGGTGCGGGCCTGGAGGCGGGCGGTCGCGGTCCCCATGTCGTCGGGGGGTACGACGCTGCGCATCAGCCCGAAGGCGGCGGGGCCGTAGACGCTGCCGATGACGGCGCCCGCGCCCGCGACCAGCAGGATCAGGGGCAGCGGGGCGTGCCCGGTCCACACGGCCACGACCAGGGCGCCGACCACGCAGAAGCTGCCGAGGTCGCACAGCCGCATGAGCCTGCGGCGCTCGACCCGGTCGGCCAGGACGCCGCCGGGGAGCATGGTGAGCAGGACCGCGACGACGGACACGGTGCCGATCGCACCGGCCCGCACGGCGGAGCCGGTCTCGCGCAGCACGAGGAGCGGCAGGGCCAGGGCGGTCATCTGGGTGCCGAGCACGGCGAACAGGCCGCTCATCCAGAGCAGTCGGAAGTCCCGGTTGGTTCGCAGGGGTGTGGCCATGTGGGGCTCCCGTCGGTGGGTCGCGGGCGGCTCGATGGGGCGGGGTGGGGAGGTGCCGGCAGGCGGGGGCGGGGTGGGTATACGGCGGAAAGTGGGGGCGGTGTGGGTAAGCGGCGGAAAGTGGGGGGCGGGGCGGTCCCCGTCGTCACGGGGCCGCCCCGGTCCGGCCGACCGGGGCGCCACACGAGGGAACGGTCGGTCCCCGGGTGGCGCCTCGGTCCGGTCGTCAGGCCTCAGGTCTGCAGGTCTCAGGCCCGGGACGTCGGGCCTCAGTTCTCCAGCACGAGGCTGACGGTGCTGACGCAGGAGCCGTCGAGCTCGCGGCCCTGGACGCCCGCGGTCTCCTGGAGGTCCAGAACGGAGCTGTGGGCCTCGACCTCGGGGGTCTCGTCGTCGCCGGCGATGGGCTTGGTGTTCTCGGACATGGTGGTCTCCGTCCACTCGGTTGTCCCGGTCGTTCCGGGCGGTGCCCGGTTCTTCCGGTAGCGGCCGGCGGGTGCCTTCCGCTGACCACAAAGCTAGGAACCCCGGCCTGGGAAACGGCTCGGCGCCGGTATGGCGGCGGTATCCCGGCAGTTCACCGGCGGTGGGCGGCGGTACGCGGTCCGCCGCCGGGGCCGGTGGCGCACCGGCCCGTCCCCCGTGACCTGCGGCCATACCGGGCCCGAACCGTTCGCGGACCGGTGGCGAACCGTCCGGCGGGACGCTCCCTACGCGCACCGCGGCCGCGTGCCGCGCCCCTACGCCCGAAGGAGACGGCCGGATGGAACTCGCCGAACTCGTCGGACTGCGGCCGGTCCCGGCCGGTGGAGTGCTGGTCACCCTCACCCGCCGCTGTCCGCTGCGCTGCGCCCACTGCTCCACCGGCTCCGGTCCGGAGGTGCGGGAGGAGCCGGGAGCGGTGGCGCTGGAACGGTTCGTCGCCTCGTTCACCGCCGCCGACCGGCCCGAGGTCATGCTGCTGACCGGCGGCGAACCCCTGCTCCGGCCCGCCCTGGTGGCCTCGCTCGCCCGCGCCGCGCGGGCGGCCGGGACCCGTACCGCGCTGCTGAGCGGCATGTTCTTCGCCCGGTCCGGCGGCGGGCTCCCCGGCCCGGTGGCGCGGGCGGTGCGTACGCTCGACCACTTCTCCGCCAGCCTCGACCTGCCGCACGAGCGGGAGGTGCCCCGGGCCGCGGTGTTCCGGGCGGTGCGCGCGGTCCGCGAGCTGGGGGTGGCGGTCAGCTTCCACCTCACCGGGACCGGGCCGGACGACCCGTACCTCGCGGACGTCACCGCGGACATCGACCGGACCTTCGGCGGTACGGTGCCCTCGCTCGTCAACGACGTCCGGCCGTTCGGCCGGGCGGCGTCCTGGGCCGGTGCGGCGCGGCCCGTACCGGACGGCGGGGGCGCGCTGCCGTGCGCGATGGCCGCCTGGCCGGTGGTCGCCTTCGACGGCACGGTCCTGGCCTGCTGCAACCAGGACGCCGTGGACCGCCGCCCCGTCCCGCCCCATCTGCTGCTCGGCCACGTCGGGCGGGACGACTGGGCCGCCGTACGGGAGCGGACGCTCGGCTCGCCGCTGCTGCGGCTGGTACGCACCGTCGGCCCGGCGCATCTGCGGGAACGCTTCTCCCCCGGCACCCCGGCCGGTTCGTACTGCGGGGACTGCCACCGGCTGGGCGCGTTGCCCGAGGTGACCGCGGCGGCCGACGCGCTGGCGGCGGGGGCGGCCGGGGCGCTGCTCGACCTGACCGCCGCC